>JAYSCC010000023.1:0-15027 GCA_041915065.1 Zavarzinia sp. | reverse complement strand
TCTCCTGCGTCCAACCAAGCAACGCGCGTGCGGCCCGCGATTGTCGGGCGGTGATCATGCATGATCACCTCCCACCGGCACGAACGCGCACGCCAGAACTACGACTATAATAGTCGTTCTCTATGTGAGGAACCAGACACAAAACGCTGTATTGGCGTTCTTCGGAACCATCGGCGTCGTGACTGATTCGGTCGGCTACGAACGGGGAAAGGCCCCGCCCGGATCGTCCAGGCGGGGCGTCGCGGGCGCCTCAGTCGCCGTTGCGGCGGCTGGGGCGGGACCAGATGAGGCTGTAGCCCTCGCCGTCCTCGTCGTCGAAGAGGTTGGCGAAGATCGGGGCGGTGAAGCTCGGATCGTCGAGCTTGAGGCCCAGATAGTCGCGGCCCTCGTTGGAGCGCTTGGACCAGGCGGCGCCGATCTCGGCGCGGCCGACGTAGACGCGGTGGCTGGGGGCGTTCTCGCCGGTGGCGCGGGTCTCGGGAACGATGCGGACGTTTCTGGCCTGGACCGAGAGGGTGACGATCTCGCCGGCGAATTCGTTGTTGCCGGTCTTCTTGAAGCTGCCGATGGTCGCCATGTCAGTTCTCCTTGATCTGAAGCTTCGAGCCCGCACCATTGCGGCCTCGATGGCGATCGACGGGCCGGAGGCGATCGACGCCGCACCCGCCAGGGCCGCAGCGCCAGCGGAGGATGGCGGCCGGGCGACTTTCTTGTTTCGCGAGGAATGGCGGCGCAGCCGGCAGGGGAAGAAAGTCGATCGGCGCCATTGCGGCATAGGCGATCGAGGCGCAGCCGGCCTACGGCCAGATCAGCCCATTGAAGAGGCCGTGTTGGAGCGGTCGACCTGACAGAAAGATCAAGGAAGAACATGGCGGTCCCGTGCAGCCGCCGAAATCCGGGCAACAGATCGCTGCCGGTGATGATGTTCCACCTGTCCTGGCGAGGATCGCGAGGGGCTTCCCCGCAGCCCTCGGCTGGTGAGACGCCATCCGCGCCTGTGTCATCGAGTGGCAATGCAGGGGGCTGGCTACCCGTCCAGCGCCGGTTCAACGGGCCTTACGCTGTATCTGGCTCCACATTGCAATCTCTGCTTGACGGCCGGTTTCGTCCACCTCCGGTGTCGAGGATGGCAGGCGTGCCGGCCTGCAGGCCATGTCCACCGTCTCGATCGGCGTCAGCCCCGCGCCATCCCTCGTTCGGCCGGTTCGGGCGCAGCCATCGCCGCGATCCGCAGGAATGCCGCAATGCCGACCGCGATCGCGCCGACGACGGAAAAGGCGATCTGCCAGATCTCGGACGGCATGGTGTGCTTCACGATGCCATGGGTCGCGTGATAGCCCGCGATCGCCGCAGGGGCGACGAAAGCAAGCGCAATGGCGATGCGCAGCCAGAGCGGCCGCGCGAAAGCGAGGAGCAGTTGGCCGATGCCGAAAATCAGCCCAGCCGCGACTAGGCCGATCGCGATGCCGCCCGGCCAGCCGGCGCCGCTGTTATAGGCCCACATGCCGGCGGTGACGCCGGCGAAGGCTGGAAGCGCGTAGATAGCAAGCGTGAACAGCAGCCAGCAGAGAACGCCGATGGCCACGATGCTGAAGATGATGCCAAGGAAGATCATGGTGGTGGTCTCCGTGAGAAAAGGTCTGACGGTCGCGCCTTCCACCACCACCACGGCGCAATGCGAAGCATAGCTGAAGATGAGCGGCCACGGGAGCGGAAATCGGGTAGCGAGTTCCGCTCGCCGGACCAGGTGATCCCTTCGTCAGGGCTGGAAGGGATCGAATTCATGGATGATGGCGGTGGTGTCACCGTCGTATTCATTGGCGGGAACGACCGAAAGGCTGCCGTCGCCGGCCTGGAAGATGATAACAGCGACCATGAGTGTGGTGGCGAGGCTGAAGGCGAAGGCGTGAGCGTCGTTGAGGGACATTGTTCCGGCTCCTGTCTGGAGGCGGGGGACCATCCCCCGCGCGACAGGCGCCCGATGTGTCCGGCCGAGGGCCGCAATCACCGCGGAGGCGAAGCCTCAAGGCCGCACGCTCGCGTAGCGGACCCTTTACGGGTTGATGGCGTCAGGCCCTCGGCCGGACCAAGGATTAGCGCATGGGAAGCGGGGGTGGTGCTTCGCTTCGCGGCGATGGTAGAGGAATGATCTCTTGGAATGGCTCTGCCGCTCAGGACTCACGCCCGAATTGTGATCCGCCTCGTGCAGCCGGGTAGACGACACGAGGATGGCGGCGGAGAGTGGCTGACGGATTCTACATACTAGACGGAAATGAGGTACTGCTGGACGACATTCCGGCGGTCGTCGAGTTGATCGAGCGGACAGCGCGGTGGGTCAATCCGGAGACCTTTTCGCCTTGGCGGTGTGGGCACCGCACACGGGTCGATCGCTCTATGATGCATAGTGAAGCCGTCGCTATACCAACACCCGAAAGGCGACTGGCGTTACGGCCGAAAGATTCGAAGGCAATGTGGCGACACAGACTGAACGAGAACGAGCTGGGTCATCCTTGGGCCGGTAGTGTCTTGCTAGGCATGGGCGCACAGGACTCGAACAACGATAGAAATTAAGAATAGTATGCCATCTGTTGATGGCGCTGTCTCAGCACTATTCTGGTCATCTGGCGGTCTCGAATGTGGCACTGAATAAACTGATACTTGGCCGCGCACGTACATACCGACCTAGCCTTCTTGCGCGGCTCTTTCCGTCCGGCAAATGGAAGCTGACTCTGGATTCCAGGCGGCCGGGGTGCCTCCGACTGAGTCAGGGCGGCGATGCCGAGCTCAACTGCCTCGATATCGTGTCGATTTCAACCAGCAAGGCGCTGTTGTGGCATACCGTCGAGATCCGTGCGCGCGGCAGAGCGGACACACTGTCGGGCCTTTCGGGGGCCGCTGCCGGCCAACTGGCCGCAGACCTTTATGCATTTATCAACTCCCATCTTTTCGGCCTCATCGGCACCGAGACGGATCATTTGCTTGATGTCGATGCCAGGCTTCGGGAGATCACCGACGGGAACAGACAGTATCTCGCGCAGGCCGATCTCGGTCGGGCCACCGCCAGCGTGCCCGGCAGCGCCGCCGCTGCCCTGTCTCACCCTCTTCTGGATCCACAATTGATGCCGGCCGGCCTCAAGGCGGCGCTGCCGGCTTCGTTCACCATGCTGACCGACCCGGGCGTTCGCCACGCCTACAATGACGTGTTCGTCACCTCGGAGCTGCTCAAGCTCCAGCCATTCTTCGACGATCTCGACGGGCGTTCGCTTTCCGATCAGCAACGTGAAGCCTGTATCCGCCTCGAAGACAACAATCTGCTCGTCGCCTCCGCCGGGTCCGGCAAATCCGCGACTATGGTGGGCAAGGTGGCCTATGTCCTGGAAAAGCAGCTCTACCGCCCTGACGAAATCCTGCTTCTGGCCTTCAACAAGAGCGCGGCCGATGAACTCAGGACCAGGATCGCCCGGCAACTGGGCGTCGAGGAAGGCGCGCTGGAGTGCCGCGTCACGACGTTTCACGCGCTTGGACGGGGCATCATTGAGGAGGCCGAAGGACGTCCGCCCCAGCTTGCGAACTGGGTCGATCATCCCGCTGGCGAAGCCAGAATCATCGAAGAAATCATCAGGCAGCTAGTCGAAACCGATCCGGAATTCGCTCGATTGTGGAGCAACCTGCTCGTGGTGCATCCCAAGGCGGACATCCCGGCCGAGGTTTTCGACACGGAGGCTAACTACCGTCGCTATATCTCGGATCGGCTCAGGAAGGGCGAGGCCACGATAGGCTCGCTTGCCGGCGTCATCGTAAGATCGCTGCAGGAGCAGAAGATCGTCAACTGGCTGTGGCTCCATTCAGTCGCATTCGAATATGAGCGGCAGATCGCGGTCGAGGACGAAGGCGGCGCAGTCCGCCACCTGCATCCCGACTTCTACTATCCGCTGACCGAGACGGTGCATGAGCATTTTGCGCTCAACTCGGACGGGACTTCGCCGTTTGCAGACTATGTCCAGCATGCCGAGAGCAAACGGCAGGCCTATCGCCGGAACGAGATCGATTTCTTCGAGACGACTTCAGCCCACGCGAGCAACGAGACACTGCTCAGCACACTTGAGGCGGAACTGGCGCGGCGCGCGGTTCCTTTCGAGCGCAAGAGCTATGCCGAGATCGTCGAGGCGATCGAACCTGTGGTGATCAAGCACTATCACAAGCTCATTTCCACCTGCATTAAGCATATTCGTGCCAGCCATCTGACGCTCGACATGCTGCTCGAGCGCGCCAAGACTCTGCACGACAAGGAGCGTGCGAAGCTCTATGCACGGGTCGTGTGGATGATCGCGCAGGGCTATTCGCGAAAACTGGAAGAGGCCAAGCGGATCGACTTTGATTCGATGATCGCCGATGCAGTCCGGCTGGTCGAGACCGGCCGGTATCAGAGTCCTTATTCTCTGATCCTTGTCGACGAGTTTCAGGACATTTCCGAGCCGCGCGCCAACCTCATCAAGGCGCTCAAGCAGCAAAAGGCGTTCAGCAAGGTATTCGCGGTCGGAGACGACTGGCAGTCGATCTACCGCTTTGCCGGATCGGACATCACGATCTTCACGCAGTTCGAGGCCAATTTCGGGACAAGCTGGCAGGGACGCCTGGAACAGACCTATCGCTGCAATCAGCTCATTGCCGAGACGGCCGCGACATTCGTCCAGCGCAATCCCGAACAGATCGCGAAGTCGGTTCGTTCGACGCGGCCTGCCATTCCGCGGTCGATTCGAGTCATTCCCATTGATGACGAACGCGGCAGGCCCGAATTCGCCCAGGCTTGCCGTCGCCTGCTCGAACGGCTCGACATCGCCTTGGGGAGCATCGCCGAGCAGTGGCGCAGCGAACCGGATGCCAAACTCAAAGTCCTGGTTCTATGGCGGTACAATCTGCTCGATCCGTTCGGCGGGATCCCACCCTCCTTCGCCAATATCGAGGTTTCGGGCCAGTCCTTTCACCGGGCCAAAGGGCTTGAAGCGGACTACACGGTTCTGCTTGATGTGAGTGAAGGCGATTACGGCGTGCCGAGCCGCATCGAGGACGATGAACTGCTCAACCTGGTCATTCCCCAGCCTGAAACCTTCGCCTATGCTGAAGAGCGACGCCTGTTCTACGTCGCGCTGACGCGCGCCAGCCGGGGTGTGTACCTCATCGCCAACAGCCGCCAGCCCTCCCGCTATATCCGGGAACTTTGCGAGATCGCCGGGGATGAGGTTCGCTTTGAGACGATCGAAGGCGCGGCCTTGCGCCAATGCCCCGTGTGCCTGGTGGGGCAGATGGTCGAGAGGCGCAACAGGAACGGAACAGTGTTTTGCGGATGCAATCAGTTTCCCGATTGCAAGCACAGCGAGGGGGCCGGTAGACCTGCGGCATTCTCGCCTGCGACATAGGCGGCGAGCGAAAAGCGATCCACCGGATTGGCTAGCTTGTTCACAGGCCGAGCGCCGATCGCCCCGGCGTGTTGCCGCCGGGCACGGCGCCGTTCACTGAGCGCGTGTCGCGCGAGATCGCCAGGCGCAGACGGAAGATCAAAGCGGACATCGAAAACGCGGCATTTCTGCACTATCCCAAGGGAGAGGTGCTCGACGTGCTGAAATTCTGGGGTGTCGAGCTGGGCTAGCGGCGCTCACGCGCCGCCGTTGCCGAACCTCCAAACCGGGATGCCGAGCTTGCGCCCCTTGTCGGCGAGGTTGTCCTGGATGCCGGTGCCGGGGAAGACCATCACGCCGATCGGCAAGACTGCTAGCATCTGATCGTTGCGCTTGAACGGCGCGGCCTTGGCGTGGCGGGTCCAGTCGGGCTTGAAGGCGATCTGTGGAACCTTGCGTTGGTCGGCCCAGCGGGCAGCGATGCGCTCGGCGCCTTTCGGTGATCCACCGTGCAGCAGCACCATGTCGGGGTGCTTGGCGTGGACCTGATCGAGTTTCGCCCAGATCAGGTGGTGGTCATTGAACTCGAGCCCGCCGGTAAGGGCGATCTTCGGTCCCGCCGGCAGCAGCACCTCGGTCTCGGCCCGACGTTTCGCGGCAAGGAAATCGCGGCTGTCGATCATGGCCGAGGTCATGGCGCGATGGTTGACCATCGATCCGCTGCGTGGCCGCCAGGATGATCCGGTATGGCGCTCGAAGTGCTCGGCGGCCTGGTCGCGCATCAGCTCGAAGGCGTTGCGGCGTTCGATCAGCGTCTGTCCTTCGGCGGTCAAGCGTTCCAGTTCGACCGAGCGGACTTCAGAGCCGTCCTGGTCGCGTTGGCTGCGGCGCTGCGCCTGCTCGTTGTCGTCGAGCTCGCGCTCGATCCTGTCGGCGGCGCGATGGAAGAGATTGACGGCCGACCAGAGAAGGTCGTCGAGGTCCGGCTCGAGACGGGTGTCGCCGAGGGTCGCTATTAGGGCGTCGAAGATGTCGGCGATGGCCCCGGCGACGATGTTCCCCTCTGGGAGCGGTCTCGGATCGGGTTCATCCTGGAATGGGCGGTATCCGTAGAGCTGGAGTTCGGTCAGGACGTGGTCGGTGGGGGATGAGGCGTGGTGAGGCTCGAAGCCGTCGTCGTGTTCGCTCGCCATGGGATGCTCCTTCGTCGGTTTGACCGCGACCCGCGGCCTTCTGGCGACGAAAGCCGTCGGGAGGTCCGGACCTGCACCCGGAGCGGATGCGCAGGGCCGAAGCGCAGCGGAGGATGGCGAAGGCCGGCTATTTTGCTTCGCGATGGAAAGCGGCCGCAGGACGCGCCGGAAAATAGCCGGGCGCAGCCATTGCCGGTCCGGGCCGCTTGACGGCCGATCGCCCTCTATAAGGCCGGGTCGCGGTCCTCTCCGAGGCATGGGGAGCAGCCTCGTGCGATGCGGCGACGGCTGCCGTTGCCCGCGCTTGCCCCTTCCGGCTATGCCGCCAGGGCGAGAAAACGGGCGACGTCCTCCGGGGCGAGCTGCTGGCGGACCGCTGCACGGAGAGTGCCGATGCCGAAGGTTCGGAGATCCTCGTTGAAGTCCCCGAGCGTCGGCGACAGTACGATCGCCTCGATCCCGGCGGCGTTCGCCCGCTCGGTCAGGCTGTCGCGTGCGCCATCGCCGGCCGGATCGTCGTCGCGGACGATGTAGAGTCTGCGCAGCGCCGCCGGGAACAGAATGGCCGCAAGGTGGGCTGCCGACAGTGCGGCAATCACCGGCATGCGGGGCAGGACACAACGCAGCGACAGGATGGTCTCGATGCCTTCGCCCGCCGCCATCACGTCGTGCGCCACGCCGAACCGGACCGCATGGCCGAGAAGGTCGCCCATTGCCCGCCTCGGCGTGTCGATCGGCGCCTTGCCGTCGCCATCGGGGGAAAGCCAGGTGCGGTGCGCTCCGGTGATCCGGCCGTCGAGGTCGGTGACGGAAGCGATCATTGCCGGCCAGGTCTCGGTCGGGGAACGCTCGTCAGGCCGATAGTAGCAGCGCGGATGGAAGCGTAGCGATCCGGCTCCGTGCAAAGCCGTGACGCCGCGTTTCCGTAAATACGCTTCCGCGACTGTGCCCGTAATCGGCTGCGACATGGCGAAAAGCCTGCGCGCAGCCTCCGGCGATCCGGTTGGCGCGGACGTCGGCCTGTGCCTCGGTTGAGGCGCCGGTTCGGAATGCGGCAGACTGAGGAAAGTCCGCGCCTCGTCGGCGACGTCCTTGAAGTCGACCAGCCCGCAGCTCTCGCGAATGACGTCGAGCAGGTCGCCATGCTCGCCGGTAGCGGCGTCGGTAAATTTGCCCGCCGCGCCCTTGCCGGACTCCGGCCCGGTGAGCCGGACGAACATGGAGCGGCCGGGGGTGTTGCGAACATCGCCGACCAGCCAGTAGCGGCCCTCGCGATGACCGGCGGGCAGATAGTGCCGGCACACCGCCTCGACCTGCCGGGCAAGGCGCCGCGCCAGTTCGGATGCGTCGTGGCGAGCCATTTACGCAGCCTCCCGCTCGCCGATCCGCTCCACAGGGTAGCGCTCCATGATTCGTGCCAGGATGGTGGGGCCGGTCGCGTCCGTCGGCACGAACATGCGCAGGGTCCACGATATGATCTCGTGGAACAGCCCATAGGCCGCCAGGAGATCGCGCATGGTGTCGGTGAAGCCGCTCAGTTCGATGCGATGGGCGCCCATGACCCGGACCCGGCGCAGTTGGAGCCCTTCAGCAAGGTCGAGGATCGTCCGGCCGTCCATCAGGGCCGCGAAGGCATCGTCCGGCGTCAGCGTCGTATTGCCGGTGGCGGCCGCTCCCGCCACCCATGCCGGTGAAACCCGGCGGCCGACGATGCGCTCGCCGTCATCGGTCTGAAGCCGATAGACCCGGGTCGACTCGTTCGGGAGGCGCTTCCAGATCGGCAGCAGCAGCCCGGCGACGACGTGGATGCTGCTGTCGGAGAATTCCGGCACCTCGGCCAGCTCGGCGTTCCATGCCTTTGCGAACGCGCCTTCGTCGGCCTCGGTCCAGTGGGTCTCGCCCATCATCTTCACCGGGATATTGTGCGCCTCCATCGGCCGGATCAGGCGGACACGCCGTTCGATCTCGCCATCGTCGAGCATGACGCTGCTGGTCGGGATCTGAACGGCCGCCCGGCCCGAACGCTCGTTGACGAGCGGCACGGCGCGACGATCCGCGAGGTGGGCGAGGGCCTGGTCGAGCGCCACCGGCCGGTTGCGTTCGCGCTGGGCGATGGTCAGCAGCCGGGTTTCCGCGCCGGTGCCGGGATGGACATGGATGGTGCGCCGGCCGGTGACGACGAAGCTCTCGGCCTTGAGCGTCTCCAGCCCCATGTCATAGGTGCCCGACGCAATTGCGCCTTCGATCCTGGCGTTGAGAAGCTGTTCGAACGCCGTGAACAGCACGCCCTGCAGGTCGATGGTCAGCGCCAGCAGCCGGTTGAGGAAGGTGGTGATCGGCGGCAACTCGTCCTTGATACCGTTCGCGTCCATGAGAGAGAGGCCGGTGGCATCCTCGAACATCTGGAGCGAGCAGCCCTCGACCTTGCCGCGCACCAGCAGCAGGTAGAGCTGGCGCAGCGCGTCGCGGGCATAGGGGCTTTCCAGATTGTCTTCGGGCCGAAACAGGCCCTGGCCGCCGGTCTGGCGTTGGCCGCGCGTGATTGCGCCGAGTGTGTCGAGCCGCCGCGCGATCGTCGACAGGAACCGCTTCTCGGCCTTCACGTCGGTGGCGATCGGCCGGAAGAGCGGCGGCTGCGCCTGGTTGGTGCGGTTGGTCCGCCCGAGGCCCTGGATGGCGGCATCGGCTTTCCAGCCCGGTTCCAGGAGATAGTGAACCCGCAGCCGCTGGTTCCGCGCCGACAACTCGGCATGGTAGCTGCGGCCCGTCCCGCCCGCGTCGGAGAAGACGAGCACGCGCTTCTGGTCGTCCATGAAGGCGGCCACATCGGCGAGCGAGGCCGAAGCGGCGCGGTTCTCGACCATCAGGCGGTCGATCCCGTCCGCGCCGGTCTTGCGCAGGATGCGACGCGAGCGGCCGGTGACTTCCGCTACCGTGTCGGTGCCGAAATGCTGAACGACCTGATCGAGCGCGCCGGGAACGGGCGGCAGGCTTGCGAGCTTCTCGATCAGGCGGTCGCGGCGGGCGACGGCCTCGCGGCTTTCGACCGGCTGGCCATCGCGGAAGACCGGCCGGGACGACAGGTTGCCCTCGCTGTCGGTGAAGGGTTCGTAGAGCTGCACCGGGAAGCTGTGCTGCAGGTACGACAACACATATTCGCGCGGCGTGATGTCGACCCGGACGTCGTTCCATTCCTCGGTCGGGATTTCCGCCAACCTGCGCTCCATCAACGCCTCGCCGGTCGAAACGATCTGGATGACCGCGGCGTGACCCTGCTCGAGATCGCGCTTGATCGAGCGGATCAGTGTCGGCGTCTTCATCGAGGTCAGCAGATGTCCGAAGAAGCGCTGCTTGGTGGATTCGAACGCGGAACGCGCCGCCGACTTCGCCTGGCGGTTCAGCGTACCCTGCTCGCCGGTGATGTTGGCGGCCTGCATCGCTGCATCGAGATTGTTGTGGATGATGGCGAAGGCCGCGGCATAGGCATCATAGATGCGCGTCTGCTCGGCCGTCAGCTGGTGCTCGACCAGCTCATATTCGACGCCGTCATAGGAGAGCGACCGGGCGGTGTAGAGGCCGAGCGCCTTGAGGTCGCGCGCCAGGACTTCCATCGCCGCGACGCCGCCGGCCTCGATCGCCTCGACGAACTCGGCCCGGGTCGCGAAGGGGAAATCCTCGCCGCCCCAGAGGCCGAGCCGCTGCGCATAGGCGAGATTGTGGACGGTGGTCGCGCCCGTGGCGGACACATAGACCACGCGGGCGTTGGGCAGCGCGTGCTGAAGGCGCAGACCGGCACGTCCCTGCTGCGAGGCGGCCTGCTCGCCCCGTTCGCCCTTGCTGCCAGCGGCATTCTGCATGGCGTGGCTTTCGTCGAAAACGATCACTCCGTCGAAGTCGGAGCCCAACCATTCGACGATCTGTTTGACCCGGGAAAGCTTCTCGCCACGCTCGTCGGAGCGCAGCGTGGAATAGGTGGTGAATAGGACACCCTCCGACAGGGTGATGGGCTTGCCCTGCGGGAAGCGGGACAGCGGCGTCACCAGCAGCCGCTCCATGCCGAGCGCCGACCAGTCGCGCCGGGCGTCCTCGATGAGATCGGCCTTGGAGATCCAGACCGCTTTGCGACGCCCTTGCATCCAGTTGTCGAGGATGATGCCGGCCGCCTGACGGCCCTTGCCGGCGCCGGTCCCGTCGCCGAGCATGAAGCCGCGCCGGAAACGCACGGCATTCGGCGCATCGTCGCGCGCGGCCGAGACGATGTCGAAGGTCTCGTCCACGGTCCAGGGTCCGGCAAGGAATTCGCCATGGGCCTCGCCGGCATAGATCACCGTCTCGAGCTGGGCGTCCGACAGCAGGCCATCGGTGACGACGTTGGCCGGCAGGCGCGGCCGATAGCTCGGCTTCGGCGGCGCGACCGAGGCCATGGCCGCCGATTGCACCAGCTTGGTGGGATGGGCCTGAGAGCCGGGAATACGGATCGACTGAAGTGCGTATGCCTCATAGATCGCGTCCGTCAGCCGGGTGTCCTCAGGCGGCGTCCAGTCCACCGTCTCATAGTCAATCTCGACCCCATCGGGCTCGGCAAGGCTGACCGGAACGGGAGTGGACGGCCGTGCGGCAAACCCCCGGACAGTGCGCGCGGCGACGGCACACGCGGCGGCGGGAATGACGGAAACGCGAGCCGAGGCCGCGACCGGCAGCCGTGCCGGAACATGGGCTTCGATCCAGCCAAACAGCGTGGCGACGTCGGGTGCGACGCCTGGCGAGACCGGGAACGCCGCCGGATCATCGGCAGGCAGCTTATCGATGACGGTCAGGCGCGTGTCGATGGTGGTGCCGTGCCTGGCATAGACCGAGCCGTCGATGGCGGCGGTGAACACCACGCGCCCGCGCTCTTGCAAGCGAGTGAATGCGGCCGCCCAGGCCGGATTGTCGGGAGAAAAGTTCGCACCGGTGATCGCAACGAGCCGCCCGCCGTCAGCCAGGCGCGCCAGCGCCGAGGCGACATGGCGGAAGGCGGTGTCGGCCATCCGGCCCGATACGTTCGCCATCGCCGAGAATGGCGGGTTCATAAGCACGACGGACGGCACGACGGCCGCATCCAGATGATCGTCGATCTGCGCGGCGTCGAAACTGGTGACGGGAACGGCCGGAAAGAGGTAGGAGAGAAGACCGGCGCGGGTCTCGGCCAGTTCGTTCAGGACCAGCGATGCGCCCGCGATCTCGGCCAGGATGGCGAGCAGGCCGGTGCCGGACGAGGGCTCCAGCACGCAGTCGGCGGCGGTGATCGACGCAGCGGTCGCGGCTGCGAGGCCGAGTGGGATCGGAGTGGAGAATTGCTGGAAGGTCTCGCTCTCGGCTGAACGGCGCGTATGTGTGGGAAGAAGGCCGGCGATCTTCGCCAGCATCGGCAGCATGGCAGCCGGAGAGCCGGCTTTGCGGGAAAGCGCCTTTCCGTATTTGCGCAGGAACAACACGGTCGCCGCCTCGCAGGCGTCATAGGCGGTCTTCCAATCCCAGGCGCCGGTCGCATCGGAGGCGCCGAAGGCCGTTTCCATGGCGGTGCGCAGGATGCCTGCGTCGATGCGCTGGCCGCGTTCGAGATGGGGAAGGAGAAGCCGCGCCGCCTGGGCGATGCGAGCGGCCGGATCGTCGGCGGGAACGAGCGGGAGGGACGTGACCGCGCGAGCGGCCGCGGAAGCGGAGACAGTGGTCATGGAGGGAACCTCGAGGAGAGCGGGACGGGACGAACCGGCTGGCGCTCTCTCTCGACCGCACCGGCTCAAACCCGTCCCGGCCGTCCTCTCCCTCTAATGGACCGACATCGTGACGATGGCGCCCAGACGCTCAGCCGAAGCGGCGCCCGGAATTGGTGAAGGTGTATGCGTTGGCGATGATCGCCTCGTCGACCACGGCGTCCGAGGTCTGAAACTCATATTCCCGCTCAAGCTGGTGGTAGAGCCAGCGGGCGAGATCGCGCAGCGTCTCCGTCACGGCTTCCTCCGCATCGGCGGTCATGTCCTGGCAGGTCGGACCATCGCGCTCGACCGAGATCGCCATGCAATACTCATGGGTATAGCGGCCGCGATGGCTGGCTTCGGCGCGAAGCTGATAGAAGTTCCGCTTCTGGACCGCCTGAAAGGCGTCCGCGATCCGGTGAAGCTCGCCATCTTGCGGCGCGTGTGTCCTGATCCTGCGCGGGGCGCCTTTCGCATAGGAATAGTAGGCCTCGAAGCAGGCGCCATCGCCCTGCGACCAGAAACCGCGGAAATAGACGGACGGCTTCTGCCGCGTACCGCCGCCATAGAGGCGCACGGCGCGGGTCTTGAGCCGCACCCCGAGAATGGCGCAGATCGCCACGAAGTCCTCGTAGACGAATTCGTACCAATCATCGGTGTCCATGCTGTCGCGGAACCAGGCACGCGCCTTCTCCTGCGCCTCCACGCACAGCTCGCCGAGCTGGTAGACGGTGGTTTCAACGATTCTCGGCATCGTCCGACCCTCCCGTCGCAAGCATGTCGGCGAGCCATCCGTGCGTGCCGATCCAGGCGACGGATTGGCCGGCGCCGAGATCGAGCACATGCGCGCCGCCGCCGAAGGCATCGATGCGCGGACGCGAGCAGGTGTTGGCGTACTGGAAACCCCAGCGGCCGGTGAGACCAAAGGTCTTCGCGCAGAGCAGCACGAAGTCGATGACGCGCTGCGGATCGCCGGTCACGTCATCGCGGATCCAGAGCTTCGCGCCGCCATGCTCGGGCTGGATCGAAAGCAGGAAGCCGTCGGACGGCGGGTCTTCCGCCGCGCCATCTTCGGACAGCCTGTTGTAGAGGTCCAGCGCGCGGGCGGCGTTCCGCGGCGTGCCGACATCGAGCAGGCATGAGAAATGAGTGAAATAGTCGGCCATGCGAGACTCCTGAAACGAGAGGAGCCCGGCTGTCCCCCGTTGCGGGGGCCGGGCTCGGATAAGCGGATGGGGTGAAGGGATGCGAGGCGGCGGGGGCCGCCCCGCATGGTTCGGCTATTCCGCTGCGATCATGCGGACCGGGTCATCCTCGCCGTCGGCGCTGGTGGAAGACTCGTCGTCATCGCCGGCGAGGAAGTCGGGCAGCGCCTCGGTTTCTTCCTCGGCCGTCGCAAGGTCGATAGCCGGCTCGGTGTCGGCAAGGCGCAGCGGTTCGGGCAGCCAGCCGGTGTCGGCGAGCAGCCGCTCGGCTTCCTTCGCCATATCGCGCTTCTTCAGATGGTCGATGAGCTGCGCGGCCCGTTCGCCCGCGCCCTCGCGCACGGCTTCGAGAATGCGCGCCTTGGTGACGCGGCCGAGATAGTTGCCGACGGTCGGACGCCAGCCGGCCTCGGCCATGTCGAGCCCGGTGGCGCACGCCAGATGGTCGGCTTCGGCAAGGCGCAGCTGAACCCCATGCGCGGAGATCGCGCCGCCACCATAGCGGTCGGCCCGCTCGTAGAGCGCATTGACGCCGAATGACGCGCAATGGGCGAACAGTTCAGCCTGCTTGGTCCCGTCGAGCGCGGCGAGCGCATCCCAGAGGTCGGCGACATCGACCGGCAGGCGCGCTTCCCAAGCCTTGTGGCGCGCCTCGATCGCACGTGCATAGGGCGTGTCCCGCAGTTCCGGCGACTGCGCCTGGAACACCGTGCCGCGCACCGAGATTTCCATCGCGACGCCGTGGGCGCTGTAACGTGAGAAGACGTCGCGGCAGAATTTGTGCAGCACGGCCAGGAAGGCGGTTGCCGGGTCGTTTGCGAGCTTGTCCCTCAGCGCTAGCGTGCGCTCGGCGGTCAGCTCCATCACGAGACGGTCCGGCAGGGGCTTGATGGCGTCTTCCTCCTCGTCATCCGGCTCGACGGGCTGTCCGCCGATGCAGATGATCGTGCGCTGGCTGGAACTGTCCCCGTCGGGATCGACCGGCGTCTTGCCGTCACCGTCCTCGCCACCATCGGTGGCCGGAGCCTCGTCCTCGGGCTTCACATAGCTGCGGTCGACGAGCAGCGAGCCGTCGGAATCGATGCTGACGAAGACGCCGGCGCGCGCGATGTCGGCCGGATCGTAGCGGACGGGACGGGTTTCCAGGGCGTCGATGGCGGTCTCGATCTCGCCCAGGCGCTCATCGACCTCTTCCGGCAGTTCGTCCGCGTCCTCATATTCGGTCTGGAGCTTGTCATACTCGGCGCGCAGGGCATCGAGCGTCGTCTGTTCCTCGGTCGTGCGATCGATCGGCGTGCCTTCCAGTTCGCGCAGGCCGTGGGTCACGCCATAAGGGAAGCTGACGGCAACCTCGATCCACTTCCAGCCTTCATTGGCGATCTCGTCGGCCATGACCTTCAGCTTCTCGGCGGCCAACCGGTCGAGCAGCGCCGCATCCTGCAGCCAGCCGCCATCGTCGGACTGGAACAGGTCGCGCAGGACGATGCCGCCAGCG
>JAYSCC010000022.1:0-15065 GCA_041915065.1 Zavarzinia sp. | reverse complement strand
AGGAACACCGGCCGATGCCCGATCCTTCGATCATCGCGAAGCTCAAGCGCGAAAAACTGCGCATCAAGGACGAGCTGAACCGTATCACGACTCAATGATTTGATCCGCCGGGCTTCGGCCCGTGCCGCCAAAGCCTCGTGCCGCCGGTCGTGGGCCGGCGCGCGGGGCAGTGGCGGTATTTCGTGGCGCGGCCGGGGCTGACCGGCTTCGCTGCCCGGCGCTGTGACCTGCTTCATCGCGGGCCGTTTCCAGCCGTGCTCCGATCGGCGTATCCTGCGCCGGTTGCAGGAGTCGTGAGCGAGGGGGACGCGACGTGAAGGGGTGGTCGGCTTGATGCCGGGACGGCTGTTCACATTGGCCGGCCTGCGCCGTTTGGGCGCCGGGCTCGTCGTCTTTGCCGCGCTGCTGCTCGGCGGGGCCTTTGCCTTCGACCGCTTGTTTCCCCTGCCGCTCGACCGGGTGGCGGAACGTTCTTCCGTCGTCCTCGACGCCGCGGGAGAGCCCCTGCGCGCCTTCCAGACGGCGGACGGCATCTGGCGCTTCACCACGGCTCCGGCCGATGTCGATCCCCTCTATCTGAAGATGCTGGTCGCCTATGAGGATCAGCGTTTCGCCGAGCACCCGGGCGTCGATGCCCTGGCCGTGCTGCGCGCCATGGGCCAGGCGCTGGCGGCCGGCCATATCGTTTCCGGCGCCTCGACCCTGACCATGCAGACGGCCCGGCTGATCGAGCCCCGGCCGCGCACGGTCGGCGCCAAGCTGATCGAAATGGCGCGCGCGTTGCAGCTCGAATGGCATCTCTCGAAGGACGAGATCCTGGGCCTCTACCTGACCCTGGCGCCTTTCGGCGGCAATCTCGAAGGTGTCCGCGCCGCCAGCCTGTTCTATTTCGGCAAAGAACCTTCCAGCCTGACCGCGGCCGAGGCGGCGTTGCTGGTCGCCCTGCCGCAGTCGCCCGAACGGCGCCGGCCCGACCGCAACGCAGCGGTCGCCCGGGCGCAGCGCGACGAAGTGCTGCGCCGGGTCGCGGAAGCCGGCGTGATCACCGAGGTGCAGGCGCGCGAGGCGATGGAGGAAGCGGTGCCGGTCGCCCGGCTCGACGCGCCCTTCCTGGCCCCCCATCTGGCCGAGCGGTTGCACCGGGCGGCGCCCGAGCGTTCGGTCGTCACCAGCAATATCGACCGCAGCCTGCAATCCCGGCTCGAAGTGCTGGCGGCACGCCTGGTCGACGGGCTGGAGCCGACCGCCAATCTGGCTATCCTGGTGGTCGCCAACGACGGCCGCCGGGTCGTCGCCTCGGTCGGCTCCTCGTCCTATTTCGACCGCAGCCGGGCCGGCCCGATCGACATGACCGCGGCCATCCGCTCACCCGGCTCGGCCCTGAAACCCTTCATCTACGGTCTCGGCTTCGAAGACCTGATCTGCCACCCCGAGACCATCGTGGTTGATCGGCCGATGCATTTCGGCGGCTATGCGCCGAAGAATTTCGATCGCCAATACCGGGGCGAGGTGAAGATCGCGGAGGCGCTTCAGCTCTCCCTCAACATTCCGGCCGTGGCCGTGCTGGACCGGGTCGGGCCGCGCCGCTTCGCCGGCCGCCTGGCCGAGGCGGGCGTCACGCTCCGCCTGCCGGACCCGGGGGCGGAGCCGAGCCTGCCGATCGCGCTCGGCGGTGTCGGCGTCACGCTGCGCGACCTGGTCACCCTCTATGCCGGCTTGGCGGACGGCGGCCGGGCGCTGCCGCTGCGCGACCGGGCGGACGATCCGGCGGGCCAGGCGGTGCAGCTTCTCTCGCCCTCGGCGGCCTGGCAGGTCGCTTCGATCCTGCGCGACACGCCGCCGCCACCCCATCTGCTCCAGGGCGAGGCGACCGGCGGGGCCCGCCAGATCGCCTATAAGACCGGCACCTCCTATGGTTTCCGCGATGCCTGGGCGATCGGCTTCGATCCGGATTACACGGTCGGCGTCTGGGTCGGGCGGCCGGACGGTTCCTTCTCGCCCGGGCGCATGGGGCGCGAGGCGGCGGCGCCGATCGTCTTCGCCGCCTTCGGCATGTTGCCGCCGCCGGGGCCCGAGTCGGTGCGCCGCCCGCCGCCGCCGCCCGGCACCCTGATCGCAACTCAGAACGAACTGCCGCCCGGCCTGAAGCGCCTCGGCTCCAAGCGGGGTGACGGCATCGCCCTCGACAGCGGCGACCGCGGCGCCCCGCGCCTGACCATGCCGATCAGCGGCAGCACGGTTGAAATCGCCCGGGCGCCCGACGGCAGCCTGCCCACCGTGCTGCTGCGCGTCCAGGGCGGCCTGATGCCGCTCACCTTCCTGGTCAACGGCCGGCCGATCGCCACCGCACCCTTCCGCCGTCAGGCAGAATGGCAGCCGGACGGGATCGGCCGGGCCAGCGTCACCGTGGTCGACGCCGCCGGCCGGGCGGTGAGCAGCGATTTCTGGCTCTCAGCCGGGGGCGGCTGAGCGCCGTCAAGCCAGGGGACAAGGGGGTGTTTTCCGTCTATAAGGCGGCCGTTCGAGACCCCGGAGTCCATTGTGCACGACACCATTCTCTGGATCATCATCGGCTTTGCCGGCCAGGCCCTGTTCACCATGCGCTTCGTGGTGCAATGGATCGCCAGCGAAAAGGCCAAGCGCAGCCTGGTGCCGGTGGCCTTCTGGTTCTTTTCGGTTGGCGGCGGCGTCGTCCTGCTCGCCTATGCGATCCATCGGGAAGACCCGGTGTTCATCGCGGGCCAAGCCGGCGGCCTGGTCATCTATGCCCGGAACCTGTGGCTGATATACGGCCACAAGGTCAAGGAAGGCGCAGAAAAAGCCGGCTGATCCCATTCAGCGTCTCGAAGATCGACGGCCAGGCCCGCTCGAAGCCGGGAACGCCGGCAGAAGCGGCGATCTGGCCGACGTTGGCCTTGCCGTCGATCCGGCGCAGAATCGCCGGGGCTGCCTGGTGCAGCGGCAGGCGGAGCGGCAACCCGTCCACGGTGATCTTCAAGACCCGGTCGCTGCCCAGCGCGGCCGCGACCTGCGCCCCGTCAGCGCGCGACCAGACCGGAATCACGTCGGGATCCAGGGGATCGGGCGGCACCGCCTCGTGCTCCGGGCGGACGACATAGGCGATATGGTGGGACAGATTGCCGGCCAGCCGTTCGGCCAGGATCGCCCGCTCCCGCGGCGGCAACTCGCCCGCCAGGCGGCGGAGCTGGGGGTCGAGCAGATAGGTCTCCGGCCGGTAGCGCAGGGGATCGATCAGGCAGGCGAGGCCGAGGCCGCCGTCCTCGATCAGGGCGACGAAATCCTCGACGTCATAGGCGCGGTCGCGCGAATGCAGCAGGAGATCGAAGATCCCGGCGTCGCCGCCCGCGACATGGTCCTGGATCGCCTCGTTCCGGCGCAGCCGGTTGGTCGGCGGCAGGCCGGGCAGCAGGCGCTTGGCGGTGGCGAGACGGGCCGCCAGCGGCTCCTGTTCCGGGGCCAGGATGCGTAGCGCCTCCTGCATGTCGTAGACGCCGCTCCGCCCGATCCGGCCATAGACCATGAGGCCCATGCCGCCCCCCGGCGCCAGCACGGACCGGAGCGCGGCGAGGCCGGCCGCCGGATCGTCCAGGTGATGCAGTACGCCGCAGCAATCGATGTAGTCATAGGGACCGGGGGCCAGGCGTTCCACCTCGAGCAGGGAACCCTGGACGAAATCGATCGCCAGGCTGCGCACGGCGGCGCGCTCCGCCGCTACCTTCTGGGCCGCCGCCGACATGTCGAGATGGGTGATCTCGGCCGCGATCCCTTCGTCGGCGAGCTGCTGCGCCAGCATGATGCAGCCGTCGCCGGTGCCGCCCCCGGCGAAGAGCAGGCGCATCCGCTTCGGCAGGCGGCCGCCGAAGATCCAGTGGCGGATCTCGGGCAGTGCCCCCGGGCTGCCTTCGATCAGCCGTTTGGCCTCGTCGCGCGGATTGCGCGCCGGATAGGGCAGGGCTTCGTAATGGCGGGCGACGAGCTGGTCCTGGGTGAGGTCGGCCATAAGTCTCGGCAAGGTTGGTGTCTCGGCGGGCGGTAAACTAACGCGGCTTTCGCGCCGGGGGAAACCGCTTCGGCGGGGGTGGATGGGCCGCCATTTGTCCCCGCTGCGACATATTAACCTTATTGCGGTGCGAAAGAGCGCCCCGGCGTGATTGAGGCCGCGCGCCACGGATGCTAGAAGAAACATTGGACACGCGACAGTGCTCAGGGGGCATTCATGCGCTTCATCACCTCGAAGACCGCGGCGGCACTGGTCGGCGGCATGCTGACCGCAGGTGCCGCGCCCGCCTGGGCAGACACGAGTTTCGGCCCCTATATCGGCGGTTACCTGGGCTATTCGATCCCGAGTTCGATCGATGCGGCCGGCGACTTCAACGGTAACGGCACGGCCGACAGTGGCAAGCTCGACCTCGACAACGGCTTCGGTGGCGGCGCCTTGTTCGGTTACGACTATGGTGCGATTCGGGCCGAAGCCCAGGTCGACTACCGCAGCTTCTCGAACAACGGCTACAAGAACGCCACGGTCGACGGTGCCTCGGTCGGTACCTACCCGGCGGATGGCCAGACCGGCATCCTCGCCGCCATGGGCAACGTCCTCTACGAATATGAGAACAGCTCGCCGGTCACGCCCTATGTCGGCGTCGGCCTCGGCGCCGGCTGGGTCTTCGCCGACGGCGGCCATGATGCCGGCTTCGCCTATCAGGGCATCGTCGGTGCCAAGGTCGGCCTGGGCGGCCCGGTGGCGGCCTTTGTCGACTACCGCTATCTCGGTGTCACCAATGTGAAGGCGGCCAATCTGGACGGCTCGGCGAAGGAGCAGAATATCCAGGCCGGTCTGATTTATACCTTCGACGCCTACACGCCACCGCCACCGCCGGCGCCTCAGACCGAGCCGGCGGCTCCGGCCGATGCCGCCATGGCGCGTTCCTTCATGGTCTTCTTCGACTGGAATTCGGCGGCGATCACGGACCAGGCGGCGACCATCATCCAGGATGCCGCCCACGCCGCGGTCAGCCTGGGCTCCAGCCGGATCGAGCTGACCGGCCATGCCGACCGTTCGGGCTCGCCCGGTTACAACAAGGCCCTGTCGCTGCGCCGCGCGGAAGCGGTGAAGGCCCAGCTCGTCACCCTCGGCCTGAATGCGGCCGAGATCGTCACCGTCGGCAAGGGCGAGAGCGCTCCCCTGGTGCCGACGCCGGACGGCGTGCGCGAGCCGCAGAACCGCCGGGTCGAGATCGTCCTGCCGTAAGCGGACGATCCTGGCTGCCATCGGGACCGAAGGGCCGACCCGCTACCGCGGGCGGCCCTTCGCTTTTCTGGGCCATTATTTCGCGCGCCACACCCCGGGTTTCGCGGGCCTGGCGGTGGTCGTGATCGGTGCGGTGCTGGCCGGCGTCGCCAGCCAATTCGCCATGAAGGAACTGGTCGACCGGGCCGGGGCAGGGCCTGCTGCCGCCCCCGCCGTCTGGGCCGCCTTCGCGGTGATGGCCGGGTTGATCGTCGCCGATAATGCGCTCTGGCGCATCGGCGGCTGGGCCTCGGCCCGGCTCTTCGTCGCCATCACGGGCGAGATGCGGGGCGACCTCTTCCTCCATCTCGCCGGCCATGGGCCCCGCTATTTCGCCGACCGCCTGCCGGGGACGCTCGCCTCGCGTATTTCGGGCGCCGCCGATGCCGCCCTGTCGCTGTCCTCGACCGTGACCTGGGGGGTCATCCCCCCGCTGCTCTCCTTGGCCGGCTCGGTCGCCGCGGTCGCCACCGTCGATGCCGGCATGGCGGCGGTTCTGACGGCGATCGCAGCCGGCCTTTCCCTCCTCATGTTCAAGCTCTCGGCCGGGGGCGGCGAACTGCACCGCGCCCATGCGACGGCGGCCGCCGAGCTGGACGGCGATCTGGTCGATGTGGTCGGCAATCTCGGCGTGGTGCGGGCCTTCGGCGCCAGTTTCCGCGAAGGCCGGCGGATCGGCGCCGGCATCGCCCGTGAAATGGCGACCCGGCTCGCCAGCACGATGTATCTCGAAAATCTTCGCCTGGTGCATGCCGTCGCCGTCGCCGCCTGTGCCACCGGCCTGCTCGCCTGGGTGCTGAGCCTTTGGCAGGCGGGGCAGGCGACGGTCGGCGAGGTCGTCATGGTGACCGGCCTCGGCTTCGCCATCCTGCATGGCAGCCGGGAACTCGCAATGTCCCTGGTCGGCTTGACCCAGCATGTCGCCCGCCTGGACGAAACCCTGAACACGCTCCTGGTCGAGCATGAGATCAAGGATGTTCCGGGCGCCACCGCCCTGGTGGCGCGGGGTGGCGCGATCGATTTCGAGGGGGTCACCTTCGCCTATCCCGGGCGGGTGGCGGCCCTCGACGGTTTCACCCTTCATGTCGCGGCGGGCGAGCGGGTCGGCCTGGTCGGCCGCTCCGGCGCGGGCAAGAGCACGGTCGCCGCCCTGCTGCAACGCTTCTGGGACCCCTCGGCCGGGCGGGTCCTGATCGACGGCCAGGATATCGCCCGGGTGACCCAGGCGAGCCTCCGTGCCGCGGTTGCGGTGGTGCCGCAGGATGTCGCCCTGTTCCACCGCACGGTCTACGACAACCTGGCCTATGCCGATCCCGAGGCGCCGCGCGCTGCCGTGCTGGCGGCGGCTGAAGCGGCGGCGGCGCTTGATTTCATCGAGGCGCTGCCCGAAGGCTTCGACACCCGCGTGGGCGACCGGGGCGTGAAACTCTCCGGCGGGCAGCGCCAGCGCCTGGCGATCGCCCGCGCACTCCTGAAGGACGCGCCGATCCTGCTGCTCGACGAGGCCACCTCGGCGCTCGATAGCGAATCCGAGGCGGCGATCAAGCGCGCGCTCGACCGCCTGATGCAGGGGCGCACGGTGATCGCCATCGCCCATCGCCTGTCCACCCTCGCCGGTTTCGACCGGATCGTGGTGATGGAGGCCGGGCATATCGTCGACCAGGGCACGCCGGCCGAACTGGCGGTCCGGCCGGGGCCGTTCCGCGACCTGTTGCAGGCGCAAGGGGCGCCGGGCGAAACGCCGCCGCTTTGAGCCGAATTTTCGGCATGCCCCCTTGACGCCTTCGCGACGCCCCTGTCGCATGAGGAAAACGAGGGGGGAACATGGTGACACGAGTCCTGAGACCGACGGATGCCGCCTGGCTCTATATCGAAAAGCGCGACAAACCGGTCCATGTCGCCTCGCTGGCGATCTTCTCGCTGCCCCCCGGGGCGCCGCCCGGCTATCTCGGCGCGCTGGTCGCGGAATGGCGCCAGCGCACCAAATATGCCCCGCCCTTCAACCTGCGCCTCCGCCCGGGCCTGCTCTCGACCGTGCTCCCGGCCTGGGAGGAGCTGCGGCCGGAAGATGTCGACCTCGACTATCACTTCCGCCATTCCGCCCTGCCGAGGCCGGGCGGCGAACGCGAACTGGGCATCCTGGTCTCGCGCCTGCATTCCAACCCCCTCGACCGCAGCCGGCCGCTCTGGGAATGCCACGTCATCGAGGGCTTGGAGAACAACCGCTTCGCCCTCTACACCAAGGTCCATCATTCGCAGATCGACGGCATGGGCGGGATGCGTCTGCTCGGCCGCTTCCTGTCCACCGATGCGGACGCGCGCGGCCTGCCGCCACCCTGGGAAGTCGGCATGGGGCAGCGCTCGAAACCGGCGGACGACGAGGCGGTCGACCAGGGCCGGTTGATCGATCGCCTGCTGAGCCTGGGACGCGAGCAGTTCAAGTCCGGCGTCGAGGCGGTGAAGGCGATCGGCAAACTGGCGCGCGGCGCCCGCAAGGGCGGCGAGGATGGCCCGGCCTTCCCTTACGGCGCGCCCGAGACCATCCTGAACGGCAAGATCCGCGGCAAGCGGCGCTTCGCCACCCAGCATTATGAGCTGACCCGGATCAAGGCCGTGGCCAAGGCGGCCGACGCCACCGTGAACGACGTCTTCATGGCCCTCTGCTCCGCCTCGCTGCGCCGCTATCTCTCGGAACTCGGGGAGTTGCCGGCGAAACCGCTGACCGCTTCGGTGCCGGTCTCGATCCGGCCCGGCGGGGACGTGACGATCGGCAACGCCATCACTACGATCTTCGTCAACCTGCACACCGACATCGCCGATCCCCTGGAGCGGATCCGGGCCATCGGCCGCTCCGCCCAGGGCGCCAAGGAGGCGTTGCAGGCGATGTCGCGCGGGGCGATCGAGGATTACACGCTGCTCTTGATGACACCCTATATGGTGCAGCTCATGCTCGGCCTCGGCACCATGACACGGCCGATGAACAACTTGGTGATCTCGAACGTGCCAGGGCCGGCGCAACCGCTCTATTTCGACGGGGCGCGGCTCGAACAGATCTATCCGGTCTCCCTGCTGTTCGACGGCCAGGCGTTGAACATCACCGTGCTGTCCTACGCCGGCCAGTTCAACCTCGGCTTCACCGGCGACCGCGACGCACTGCCCTCGATGCAGAAGATCGCGGTCTATACCGGCGAGGCCCTGGCCGAACTCGATGCGGCGGTGAAATCGGCCTGATCAACGGCCGAGGGCGACACCTTCCCGGCGGGGATCGGCGGCGCCCTCGATCCCGCCGTCGGCACCGATCGCGATGGCGGCGAGGCCGGAATTGAGGTCCGTGACCTCGACCCGGTAGCCGAGTGCCTGGAGCCCGGGCACCAGCGCCGTCGCGGCCGTGCCGGCCTCGACCTCGAAGGGACCGAAGCGGTTCATCAGATGGGGCATGGCCACGACCGCCGGCAGGTCCATGCGCCAGGCAAGCCGCGCGACCAGGGCCTGGGTGACGAAGCCGATGATGCGGCTGCCGCCCGGGCTGCCCAGGGCCAGCACCGGGGTCTCGCCGTCGAAAACGATGACCGGCGCCATCGACGAGCGCGGGCGCTTGCCGCCCTCGACCCGGTTGGCGACCGGCCTGCCATCACTGTCCGAAGCGGTGAAGGAGAAATCGGTCAACTCGTTGTTGAGCAGGAAGCCGCGCACCATGAGGCGCGAGCCGAAGCCGTTCTCGATCGTGCCGGTATAGGACAGGAGATCGCCGTCACCGTCGCGGATCACCACCTGGGTGGTCGAGGGCAGTTCGGGCGTGACGCCCCGGCCGGGCAGGGCGGGCAAGGCGCCGTCGTCCATAGCCGGAATGCCAGGGATTACGGTGTCGAGCGCCCGCGGGCTGCTCAGCAGCTTGCCGCGGAGAGCGAGGTAGCCGGGCGCCAGCAGGCCGCGCAACGGGATCTGGACGCGGTCGGGATCGCCCAGCCAGCGCTCGCGGTCGGCGAAGGCGAGACGCATGGCATCACCGATCAGGCGCCAGGTATCGGCTTCGGCGGGCGATTTCGTCTCGATGCCATAGGGTTCGATCAGATTGAGGATCTGCAGGATGGCGAGGGTGCCGGAGGACGGCGGCCCCATGCCGCAGAGCCGGCGGCCGAGCGCAGGGCCGCATAATGCAGGGCGTTCCACGACCGCGTAATGGGCGAGGTCGTTCGTGCTGAGATGGCCCGGGTTGAAGCCGGCGCCGCGGACCTTGGCGACCACGGCATTGGCGATCTCGCCCGCATAGAAGGCGTCGGCCCCGCCCGCGGCGATGGCGCGGAGCGTCGCGGCATAGGCCGGGTTGCGCAGGATCGTACCGGCCGCGCGCGGCTTGCCGTCGGCATCGAAGAAATAGGCCGCGGCCTCGGGATCGACCTTGAGGCGCGGGCCTTCGGCGGCGATCAGGTCGGCCAGGCGGGGCGAAACCGGGAAACCCTTCTCGGCGAGCTCAATCGCAGGCGCCAGAAGCTCGGCCCAGGGCAGCCGGCCATATTTGGCGTGGGCCTCCGCCATCAGGCGCACCGTCGCCGGGGTGCCGACCGAACGGCCGCCGACCACCGCCTCGAAGAAAGACAGCGGCTTGCCATCGGGGCCGAGGAACAGGTCGGATCCCACCTCGACCGGTGCCGTCTCGCGTCCGTCGTAACTCGTGACGACACGCTCGCCGGCCGACCAGTGAACCAGGAAGCCGCCGCCGCCGAGGCCGGACGATTGGGGTTCGACGAGTCCCAGCACCATCTGGACGGCAACCAGGGCATCGACGGCGCTGCCGCCGCGCGCCAGTACCGCTTCGCCCGCCCGCGCTGCCGCGGGGTGGGCGGCGACCACCATATAGCGCCGGGCGGTGGCGCTCTGGGCGGTCGCCGCGGTGCCCGAGGCGGCTTCGGGTGCGACTGGGTCTGTGGCCTGTTCGGCGTGGGCCTGGAGGCCTGCGAGGGCGCTTGCCGCGAACAGGGCGAGGGCGACGGCGGCCTGGCGCATCCGGTGTCCTTTCGACCAAAAAAGTCATTCTGCACGGCGCCGGCGGCGCCGGAAGTGGCCTCGAAAGCCGGCTCGGAAGAGGATTCGAGCAGATCCTCGAAGATCTCTCCAATACATTGATAAGTAAGGGCGATTCATCGTCGCGGGAAGGCCCTGTTATTGCACTGCGGATGCGCACTTGTTGCGCCTTTTCGCGACGGGCTTGCCAAGGGCGCGAAATTTCGGCAATGTCGCCGCGTGGTGACCCATGGTGCCCATCCCGCAGAAGGCGGCGGCACCATGTCCGTAAAGACCGGCACGGTCGCCGCCGGCCTAGAAGGTTGGGACTTTTGGGTCCTGAAATTTATGTCGTGGCGCTGGGCTTGGCCATGTGCGTCGTCGGCTTGCGGTGGAGACTGAAGACAGTCGCACCGCGTCGTTCGTCACGGTAGGACGAACGGTTTCCACAATTTGTTGGTCTGTCCGGCTATCAGGTCTGATTGCAACCGGATCGATCGTGCGGTGTTGGTTGACCTGGGAATAGGGGTCTGTCCAGTCCGCGAGCGGCACATCCTCCGTGCCCGCTCGCCTATGAAGGAGAGGAGGATCAATGGCAGCAACTCGTTTGCTCGCGTTCAGGTGGATCGTGGCAGCCGTGACAGCGGCGGCCGTTTCCGTTGCGGTGCAGGGCACCGCACGGGCGACCGAAAACGCCGACGACCCGATCAGTATTCGCGACGGCGCGGTTGCTGATTCGATGACCACGGCGCTCCCCGATGGAGCGACCCAGGTCCGTCGTTCCGATACCAAAGCAGTTACGGCCTCTACCGGCGATGCCCTCTCGGGCCCGGTGGTCGACCGCGGCAAGGCTCTCGGGGCCCAGCCGGAAAAAGTGATCAGCGAATATACCGGGATCGCCTCCTGGTATGGTCCTGGCTTCCATGGCCGGCGCACGGCGAGCGGCGATCGTTTCGACCAGAACGATCTGACTGCGGCGCATAAGACCTTGCCCTTCAACACCAGGGTCCGGGTAACTTCGGTGGTTACCGGGCGTTCGGTGATCGTAACCATCAACGACCGCGGCCCCTACGTCCGTGGCCGCATGATCGATCTCTCCGCCGCGGCGGCGCGGGCGATCGGGATGCGCGGGCGCGGCGTCGGCAAGGTCCGGCTCGAGGTCCTGGAAACGCCGCTCGACGTGATCCCGGCGGCCGGGTCGCGGGCGACCGCCAACCGCGAGGGCCCGGCCTTGCCGCGGAGCGTGACAAGCGAGGCGGCGGCCGAGTAGTCTCGCCCCCGGTAGTCAACCGGGGGTGAAGACCGTGGCAGCCGGCACCATCGGCGGCGTCGATCTCGACGTCGCCTTCTCGAGGTCTCAGTTTCCGCCGCTCGAAAACGGCGTCGCGTTCCTGGAAAATGCCGGCGGCACCTATGTGCCGCGCCAGGTGATCGACCGGGTGACCCATTATATGACGGCGCTCCAGGTCCAGCCGGCCTGGGGCTTCCCCGCCTCGGCCGAGGCGGCCTCGCTGATCGCCGAGGGCCAGGCGGTGGCCGCCGCCTTCCTGAATGCCGAGAAGGACGAAGTCTTCGTCGGCCCCTCGACGACCGTGAACACCCTGGTGCTCGCCCAGGCGGTGCGCCCGCTCTTCGCTCCGGGCGACGAGATCGTGGTGACCAACCAGGATCACGAAGCCAATTCGGGTTCCTGGCGGCGCCTCGCCCAGGAGGGCGTGGTGGCGCGCGAATGGCCGATCGATTCGCAGACGGCGGAACTCGACCTCGCGGTGCTGGAGGCGCTGGTCGGGCCGCGCACGCGCCTCGTCGTCATGCCCCATTGCTCGAACGTCGTCGGCAGTTTCAACGATGTCGCGGCGGCGGCCCGCATCGCCCATGACGCGGGTGCCTTGATCGCGGTCGATGGTGTGGCCTATGCGCCCCATCGCCTGCCGGACGTGAAGGCACTCGACGTCGATTTCTACTATTTCAGCCTCTACAAGACTTTCGGCCCCCATGTCGGTGCCGCCTATGTCCGGCGTTCGGTGGCGGAGCGGCTGGCGCCGCAGAACCATTTCTTCTTGACCGAGCCGCCCAAGACCCTGAACCCCGGCGGCCCGTCGCACGAATTCACCGCGGCGCTCAATGGCATCGCCGATTATTTCGCGGCCCTGGACGATCATCATTTCGCCCTGCCGGCCAACGGGCTCCGGGCGCGGATGGAACGGCTCTACGCCCTCTTCGCCGCCCATGAGGACGTGCTGGGGCGGCGCCTGATCGAGGGGCTGAAGCAGGTTCCCGGCGTCCGCGTGGTCGGCCGCCAGGCAATGGACGGCAACCGCGCGCCGACCTTCTCCTTCACCGTCTCCGGCCGTAGGGCCGAAGACCTGGCGGCGGCGCTGTGGGATCAGGGCATCGCCCTTGGCTGCGGCGATTTCTATGCCCGCCGCTGTGTCGACGCTCTCGGTCTGTCCGAGGCGGGCGGCGTGGTGCGCGCCAGCCTGGCCCATTACAACGACGAATCGGACGTCGACCGCTTCCTGGCGGCGCTGCGTCGCGTGGTCAGCCGAGGCTGAGGGCGGCCAGCGCCTCGGCGGCCGCGCGTTCGCCCGATTCGAGCGCGCCTTCGACATAGCCGGTCGCCTCGATCGCCGATTCGGTGCCGGCGAAATGGATGCGCCCGGCCGGCTGGCGGATCACCGGGCCGAAGCCGGTCATGGTGGCGGGCGCCATCAGGCCGGCATAGCAACCGCCCGACCATTCCTCCGCCAGCCAGTCGTTCTCGGCATAGTCGAGGGGGATGGCGGCTTCCGGCCCGAACAGGCGGGTCAGGGTGCGCAGCACCTGTTCCTGGCGTCCTTCGGGCGACAGTTCGGTCAATTGGCGGGCTGCTTCGCCTTCGATGAAGCCGGTCAGCACGCCATGCGCGGCGCCTTCGGGCGTGCCGTCGAACACGGGCGAGAAGGGCCCGGCGTCCGATACCGCCTCGCCCGAGAGGCCGCGGGCACGCCAGAAGGGCGTCGCATAGGCGACATGGCATTTGATCACGCTGCCCATCGGGCTCCGCTGGGCGAGGCCGGCGCGGAGTGCCGGCCAGGGCGGGGTGGAGCCGATCCGGCCGAGCAGGGCGAGAGGCACCGCCATGACGACACGGCGGGCCCGCAACGCCTCCCCGCCGGAGAGGCGCAGGGTTACCCCGGTCTCGTCCTGCTCGATGGCGGTAACCACGGCCGAGAGGCGAATCCTGCCGTGGCCGAGTTCTTCCGCGAGGCAGCCGGAGAGTTGGTGCAGCCCGCCCTTGAAACGGTCCTGCTGTGCTCCGCCGCCGACCGAGACCAGCGGCTCGAGCCCGCCGGAGGCGCGCAGATAGGCGAGGAAGAAGAGCATGGAAATCTCGCTCGGCTCCGCGCTGAAGACGGCGCGCACGGCGATTTCCATCATCGCCCGCGCCCCTTTGGTGCGGACCTGGGCGGCGAGCCAGCTCGCCACCGTCATGCTGTCCAGGCGGGCGGCGTTCTGCGCCGCCCAGGGGGCGCTGGCGGCGAGCGCCGCGGCCATGCGCTCGATCCGCTTCATGGTGCGGTCGACTTCGAGCAGGGCGACGGTCGGCAGGGCGGGGATCAGGCCGGTGTAGCGCCGCACCTTGCCGGCGAATTCGATCAGCTTGGCGCCGGCCTCGAATTGGCGTTCGGTCGCCACCCCGTGGCGCGCGGCGAGAGCGAGCAGGCGGCGATGGTCCGGCCCCACCCATTGGCCGCCCAGGTCGACGACATGGCCGGCCAGGCGGCCCGGCTTGGTGCGGCCGCCCAGGCGGTCGCGGGCTTCGAGGATGGCGACGCTGCGCCCCGCCTGCACCGCGGTCAGGCCCGCCTGGAGACCGGCGAAACCACCGCCGACCACTGCCAGATCGACGTCCGCCGCCGTTTCCATCGTCCCTCCCGAGGTTACGCCGGCATGATCGCCGCCGGTTTGCGCCACGCCAAGCCATTTAAATACATATAATTGATGTGCAAATTGTTAATTTGCACAAATTATTGACAGTTATTTTTTCATGGCGTTCACTCCCCTCCCAGCCCGGCCTCGCGGTCGGATTTACAGAGTGAGGATAGAGATGGTGGCGATCAATCGGCGTGGCGTGCTCGGTCTCGGGGCCGGGGTGGCGACGGCGGCATTCGCAGGCGGTTTCCGCCCGGCCCGCGCTGCGGATCCGGTCGAACTGCGCGTCGGCTTCATCCCGGTGACCGGTGCCGCGCAGCTCTTCGTGCTCGACGGACTCGGCTGGGCGAAGGAGCGCGGCCTTTCGCTGAAGCTGACCCAATTCGCCTCCGGCCCCAATCTGATCCAGGCGGTCGCTTCGGGCGGCATCGATGCCTATTACGCCGGGGTGGGCCCGCTCATCGTGGCGCGGCAGAAGGGCATAGGCGTCAAGGTCGTGGCCGCCACGGCGGTCGAGGAAGTGGCGGTGCTGGGCAATGGCGCCCTGGCCGAGGCGGTGGCCAAGGCGGGTGGCGACATTCCGAAGGCCTTCGCCGCCCTGGCCAAGGACCTGGGCCGTCCGGTCAAGCTGGCGACCCAGCCCAAAGGCTCGGTGCCGCAGACCGTGCTGCTCTATTGGGTGCGCAAGGTCGCCAAGATCGACGAAGCGACTATCGAAGTGGTGCCCCTCGGCATCGAGGAGACCCAGCAGGCCCTGCTGGCCGGCGGCGTCGAAGGCGCCACCATCCGCGAGCCGGCGATCACCGTCGTGCAAGAAAAGAATCCGGCGATCAAGATCCTG
>JAYSCC010000021.1:0-15254 GCA_041915065.1 Zavarzinia sp. | reverse complement strand
CCTATCACCGGGTGCCGGCGGTCGGCACCGATCCCGCCTTCATCGCCGGTCTGGCCCGGCTGGTCGCGGCCAAGGTCGGGCGGGAGACGGTGGCGCCCGATGGCGAGGTCAGGATCTGCGGGCCGGAATGGTCCGGTTGTCTGTGCAAGGGTTAGGACATGGAATTTTTCGCCGCGAACTACGGCCTGCTGAAGGTTCTACACATCATCGCCTTCACCACCTGGATGGCGGGCATGTTCTATCTGCCCCGGCTGTTCGTCTATCACACGGACAAGCCGGCAGGCTCCGACGCTTCCGAAACCTTCAAGGTGATGGAACGCCGGCTGCTCAAGGCGATCATCAATCCCTCGATGATCGCGACCTGGATCTTCGGCCTGTCGCTCGCCGCCGCCACCCATGCTTGGAACACCGGTGCCTGGTTCCACGCCAAGATGTTCCTAGTCCTGCTGATGAGCGGTATCCACGGCGTGCTGGTCGCAGAAGTGCGCCGCTTCGGCCGGGACGAGCGGCCGCATTCGGCGCGCTACTACCGAATCCTGAACGAAGTGCCGACCTTGCTTTTCGTCATCATCGTGCCGCTGGTCGTGCTGAAGCCCTTCTGAGGGCCTGAAACTTCCGTTTGACAGGCGGCGCTTCGCAGCGCAAGGTGCCGCCTGTTCGCCATGACCGCCTGTTCTCAGGGCCGGGTCTTCCGGACGCTCTCCTCTTCTTCGGGTCTGGTCGCAGCATTCGCCCCCTATGGGCCCCTGTTCCTGGTTTTGCCAGCATGGGATCGACCGGCCGAATCTCCCTCCCCTCGCTGCTCATTGGCGCCGGTAACTCGCGATGAATCTTCAGGAACTCAAGGAAAAATCCCCGACCGAACTCCTGGCTTACGCCGAGGAACTGGAGGTCGAGAACGCATCGACCCTGCGCAAGCAGGACATGATGTTCGCGATCCTCAAGCAGCTCGCGGAGAAGGAGATCGAGATCGACGGCGGCGGCGTCCTCGAGATCCTGCAGGACGGCTTCGGCTTCCTGCGTTCGCCCGAAGCGAACTACCTGCCCGGTCCCGACGACATCTATGTGAGCCCGAGCCAGATCCGCCGCTTCGGCCTCCGCACCGGCGACACGGTGGACGGCCAGATCCGGGCGCCCAAGGACGGCGAACGTTACTTCGCCCTGCTCAAGGTCAACACGATCAATTTCGAGGATCCGGAGGCGGTTCGCCACAAGGTCCATTTCGACAATCTGACGCCGCTCTACCCCAACCAGCGGCTCAACCTCGAGCCGACCGATCCGACCATCAAGGACCGCTCGGCCCGTGTAATCGATCTGATCTCACCGCTGGGCAAGGGCCAGCGCGCCCTGATCGTGGCGCCGCCGCGCACCGGTAAGACCGTGCTGCTGCAGAACATCGCTCATGCCATCACGGGCAATCACCCGGAAGTCTATCTGATCGTCCTGCTGATCGACGAACGGCCGGAAGAAGTGACCGACATGAGCCGGTCGGTGAAAGGCGAAGTGGTCTCCTCCACCTTCGACGAGCCGGCGGTGCGTCACGTTCAGGTCGCTGAAATGGTGATCGAAAAGGCCAAGCGCCTGGTCGAACACAAGCGCGACGTGGTGATCCTGCTCGACTCGATCACCCGCCTCGCCCGTGCCTACAACACCGTGGTGCCGTCGTCGGGCAAGGTGCTGACCGGCGGTGTCGACGCCAACGCCCTGCAACGCCCGAAGCGCTTCTTCGGTGCCGCCCGCAACATCGAGGAAGGCGGCTCGCTCACCATCATCGCGACCGCGCTGATCGATACCGGCAGCCGCATGGACGAAGTGATCTTCGAAGAGTTCAAGGGTACCGGTAACTCGGAAATCATCCTGGACCGCAAGATCGCCGACAAGCGCACCTTCCCGGCGATCGACATCACCAAGTCCGGCACCCGCAAGGAAGAGCTGCTGGTCGACCGTGGCACCCTCTCGAAGATGTGGGTGCTCCGCCGCATCCTGATGCCCATGGGCCCGGTCGACGCCATCGAATTCCTGCTCGACAAGCTGAAGCACACCAAGACCAACGGCGAATTCTTCGACTCGATGAATTCTTGAGGTTACAGGCCGGCCGGATTCTCCCGGCCGGCCCGCCCTTTCCGGCCGCTCGAAGGTGACGGTGGTCACACGGGACCGTGACGGTCCCGTTCGGCGGCATCGGCCAGCTTTATTTCGCCCCGTCCTCGACCTAGAATGGCAGGACTTTCGAAGCCATAGATCGGTTGCCGGCCCGCCGTCCCGGGCGAGATTTTTCTCGCGCTGGGGGGTGAGTTGCCCTTTGACCTGCACGGGACATGGGTCTCCGCGGGCCTGCGCCGTCAAGGCTTTAGACGGAGGGGGAGATAACGATGACTGTCGAGATCAATGTCTGGTTTCCCACGGTGAAGGGCGATATCGGCCACGCTTCGATGATGGTCGACGGTGGCGATCCGCCTGGCGCCATGTATCTCAGTCGCTGGCCCGGGTCGCTGGCCGCGGCGCTGGTGGCTGGCAAGGGTGCGAACAATCGTTTCGACGACGATGTCTCGGCAGAGGGTGGCCGCCAGCCGTCGAAGATTCGTCTGACCAAGCTCGATGAAACCGCCATCAAGAAGGCGATGAAGAAATACCTGACGGACGATTTATATTCGTTTTTGCTGCTCAATTGCGCGCAGCAGGTCGACCAATGCCTGACAAAGGGGTTGCCGACCGCGGGGATCATCATCAGTGCCCTGACGGCGCCGGCGACCGCGGCCAACACTCCCTGGACGCTCTATGTCAAGGCCAAGGAATTGTCGGTTCTCTATGGCTGAAGCGGCCGGTGGGAACTGGATTCAGTCTTCCACCCGGCTGAGCTTGGCGCACACCGAATCCAATTCGTCCAGCGTGCGGTAGCGGATCGTCAGCGTGCCGCCGGCATCGCCCTTGTGGGCGATCGAGACCGGCAGGCCGAGGGCGGCGGAGAGATTGCCTTCGAGTTCCAGCGTGTCCATGTCCTTGGCCGTGGCGCCGGCGCCGGCGGCGGCCGTGGCAGCACCCGCCGGGGCCTTGGCCTTCTTGGCCAGTTCTTCCATCTGGCGCACGGTCAGGCCCTGGTCGACCGCCTTCTTGGCCAGGGCGGCGGCGTCGGGCAGGCCGATCAGGGCGCGGGCATGGCCGGCCGAAAGGGCCCCCTGCTCCACCAGTTCCTTGACCGGTGCCGGCAGGGTCAGCAGGCGCAGCAGGTTGGCGATATGGCTGCGCGACTTGCCGACCACCTGGGCCAGGGCTTCCTGGGTATGGCCGAATTCTTCGATCAGGCGCTGGTAGCCGGCGGCTTCCTCGATCGGGGTCAGGTCGGCGCGCTGGATATTCTCGACCAGGGCGACTTCCATCACCTCGGCGTCGGTGAAATCCTTGACCACCACCGGCACGCTGTGGAGCTGGGCCACCTGGGCTGCGCGCCAGCGCCGCTCACCGGCGATGATCTCGTAACGCTCGGCCGTGCCGAGGCGGCGCACCAGGATCGGCTGGAGAATGCCGCGTGCCTTGATCGAAGCGACCAGTTCTTCCAACGCCTCGGGCGTGAAGCGCTTGCGCGGCTGCTTCGGGTTGGGCTGCAGCTGTTCGATCGGCAGTTCGCGCAGGCCCCGCGGCCGCTCGCCCGCTGGTGTCGGGGCGGCGACCGCTTCGCGCACTTCACCCATCAGGGCGGACAGGCCGCGGCCCAGCCCTTTCTTACGGGGTTCCTCTGCCATCGAAATCGTGATCCTTCGGTATTAGGCGGCGCGGGGTTCTTCCCGGCGCAGAAGTTCGCTCGCCAGGCGGATATAGGCCTGGCTGCCGGCGCAGCGGTGATCATAGACCAGGGCCGGCTGGCCATGGCTGGGCGCTTCGGAGATACGCACGTTGCGCGGGATCACCGTGTTGTAGACCTTGGCGCCCAGGAAGCCGCGGACGTCCGCCGCCACCTGGTCCGACAGGTTGTTGCGGTTGTCGTACATGGTGAGCACGACACCCTGGATTTCCAGGTCCGGATTGAAGCTGCCGCGCACCTGTTCGATCGTGCGGAGCAGCAAGCTCAAGCCCTCCAGGGCGAAGAACTCGCATTGCAGCGGCACCAGCACTGAGTCCGCCGCGACCATGGCATTCAGGGTCAGCAGGTTGAGCGAGGGCGGGCAATCGATCAGCACATAATCGAAATCGCGCGCGATCACTGGGGCGCCCAGCGCCTCCTTCAGGCGATGGGCGCGGCGTTCCTGGTCGACCAGTTCCAGCTCGGCGCCGGAAAGATCGATGGTCGAAGGGATGAGGAAGAGGTTCGGGATCGCCGTCTCGACCAGCGCCTCTTGCAGCGTCGCCTCGCCCATCAGGGCGTCGTAGGAGGTGATCTCGCGGGCGGAGCGGTCGATGCCGACCCCGGTCGAGGCGTTGCCCTGGGGATCGAGATCCAGGATCAGCACTTTTCGCCCGGTCGCGGCGAGCGCCGTGCCGAGGTTGATCGCCGTTGTGGTTTTGCCCACACCGCCCTTCTGGTTGGCAATGGCGATGATGCGCACACCCGCTTGCCGGACATCAGTCATGGTCGGTCACCCGGATCTGGAAGATGGTGGCGGCGGGATCGGTCAGACTCCGGTGCCGCTCGACCTCCAGTTTGTAGCGGCGCGCCGCCTGGGTCAATTCGGCCTCGGCCTCCTTACCCTTGGGGATAAGGTGAATAGTGTGGGCATCTCGGTGTGGTGCCGCCCAATCGAGCAGTTTTTCCAGGGGCGCCAGGGCACGTGCGGTAATCACATCCGCTTCGAGCGGCGCCAGCGTCTCGATGCGCAGCGCATGGATGGTGACCGTGGTCTGGGTGATTCGCGCCGCCTCGCGCAAGAAAGCGCATTTCCGCTGATCGCTCTCGACCAGATGAACGTCGCCCGCCCCGAGGATCGCCAGCACCAGGCCCGGGAAGCCGGCGCCCGAGCCTAGGTCGACCAGGCGGAGCGGCCGCTTCTCTGGTAACAGGGGATAGAGCTGTGCCGAATCGAGGAAATGGCGCTGCCAGAGGTCGGCCAAGGTGGCGGGGCCGACCAGGTTGATCTTGCTCTGCCATTTGACCAGCAGATCGGCATAGGCCGCCAGGCGCTCCAATGTTTCACGTGAAACAGGAAAGGCGGCCGCGAAGTCATCCCGGCTGAACGGCCGCGCCATCAGGCCACCCGCTTCTTCACATGGGCGAGCAGCGCCGTCAGCGCCGCCGGGGTGACGCCGGAAATCCGCGCCGCCGCTCCCAGGGTGGGCGGCCGTGCCGCATCCAGTTTCAACCGGATCTCGGCCGAGAGACCGCCGATGGTGCGATAGTCGAGGTCCGCCGGCAGGGCCAGTTCCTCGTCCCGGCGGAAGGCGCGGATGTCCGCCTCCACCCGATCGAGATAGCCGGCATAGAGCGCTTCGACCTCGACCTGTTCGGCCACCGCGGGGTCGAGCCCGGCGAGCCCGGGCCACAGCGCGGCGAGGCGGTCCAAGGTCACGCCCGGTAGGCGCAGCAGGTCGAGCAGCGAACGGCGCTGACCATCCTGGTTCACCGGCAGCCCGTGACGGGCGGCCTCGGGCGGGGTCACGCGGGTATCGCGGGCGTAAGAGAGGGCGGCCCCGACCGCCTGTTTCTTGGCGGCGAAGGCTTCCGCCCGCTCGGTGCCGACGCAGCCGAAGCCGTCGCCCTTTTCGGTCAGGCGACGGTCGGCATTGTCGGCGCGCAGCAGCAGGCGGTATTCGGCACGGCTGGTGAACATGCGGTAGGGTTCGCGGGTGCCGCGGGTCACCAGGTCGTCGATCAGCACACCGATATAGGCATCGGCGCGGTCGAGCACCACACCCTCCCCGCCCCCGGCCTTTCGCGCGGCATTGAGCCCGGCCATCAGGCCCTGGGCCGCCGCTTCCTCATAGCCGGTGGTGCCGTTGATCTGGCCGGCCAGGAACAGGCCGGGGCAGCGCCGCGTTTCCAGAAGATGGCTCAGTTCGCGCGGGTCGACATAGTCGTATTCGATGGCATAGCCCGGGCGGATCATCTGCGCCCGCTCCAGGCCGGGAATGGTCTTCAGCAGGCCGGCTTGCACGTCGCGCGGCAGCGAGGTGGAAATGCCGTTGGGATAGACGGTGTCGTCGTCCAGCCCTTCCGGCTCCAGGAAGATCTGGTGCCGTTCCTTCTCGGCGAAGCGCACCACCTTGTCCTCGATCGAGGGGCAGTAGCGCGGGCCGGTACCCTCGATCTGGCCCGAATACATCGGCGCCCGATGCAGGTTGGCGCGGATCAGGGCGTGGCTCGCCTCGCTGGTATAAGTGATGCCACAGGCGATTTGGGGCGTCTCGATCCGTTCGGTCAGGAAGGAGAATGGCTGCGGCGGGTCGTCACCTGCTTGCATCTCGAGACCGGCCCAATCGATGGTGCGCCCGTCGAGGCGGGGCGGCGTGCCGGTCTTCAGCCGGCCGAGGGCGAAGCCGAGCCGGCTCAGCGTCGCGGACAAGCCCAGCGACGGCGCCTCCCCCACCCGGCCGGCCGGGATCTTCTCTTCGCCGATATGGATGAGCCCGCGCAGGAAAGTGCCGGTGGTCAGCACCACGGCGCCGCAGCGGATCTCCCGCCCGTCGGCCAGTACGACACCGGCGACCCGCCCGTGGCTGATGACCAGATCCTCGGCCGCGGCGGCCAGGATGGTCAGATTGGCCTGGTCGGCCAGCAGGCCTTGCATGGCCTGACGGTAGAGCTTGCGGTCGGCCTGGGCACGGGGGCCGCGCACCGCCGGTCCCTTGGACTGGTTGAGGACGCGAAACTGGATGCCGCCGCGGTCGATCGCCTTGGCCATGACGCCGTCGAGGGCATCGATCTCGCGTACTAGATGGCCCTTGGCCAGACCGCCGATGGCCGGGTTACAGGACATTTCGCCGATCGTTTCGGCCTTATGGGTGAGCAGCAGGCTACGCGCGCCGAAGCGCGCCGCGGCAGCCGCGGCTTCGCAGCCCGCATGGCCGCCACCGATCACAATCACGTCGAAGTCCGTCATGGCCGGCACTTTAGGGCTCGCCGCGCCACAGTCAAATGACGAGATCGCGAAGCCCATTGTTTCACGTGAAACAGTCGGGGCCGGTCACTTGCCGATGCAGAATTCCGAGAAGATGACGTCGAGCAGGTCCTCGACATCGACGGCGCCGACCACCCGGCCGAGGTCGCGCAGCGCTTGGCGCAGATCCTCCGCCTGCAGTTCCGGCGGCAGCAACCGGGGATCGAGCGCCCGCTCCAGGGCCGCGAGGGCGGCCTCGACCGCCAGGCGATGGCGCGCCCGCGTGATCGCCGGAGCTTCACCGGGGTTCAGGCGCTCGGCCACCGTCCGCCCGAGCGTGGCCAGTAGTTTCGCGATCCCCGCCCCCGTCCGGGCTGAGACCGGCAAGGCTTCCGCCGGCCCGGGGCCGAGGTCGGCCTTGTTGAGGATCACGAGGTGTGCCCCCTCGCCCGCTGCCGGCAGTGGGTCGCCGGGCACGATCACCTGTAGGCGGAGGTCGGCGGCCTCCGCCCGGGCCAGAGCCCGACGCACCCCTTCCCGCTCGATCGGGTCTTCGGTCTCGCGCAGGCCCGCAGTATCGATCAGCACGACCCGGTAACCGCCGAGGTCGAGGGCGACCTCGATCACGTCCCGCGTGGTGCCCGGAATGTCGGAGACAATGGCGGCGTCGGAGGCCGAAAGGCGGTTGAGCAGGCTCGACTTGCCGACATTGGGGGCGCCGGTGATGGCGATTTCGAAGCCGTCGCGCAGCCGCTCGCCCCGGTGGCCGTCGGCCAGATGGGCGGCGATCTCGGCCCGCAGCAGGTCGGCGCCGGCCCGAACCTCGCCCTCGATCGCCTCGTCCAGCCCCTCGTCTGGGAAATCGATCAGGGCTTCGAGCCGAGCCAGCAAGACCTTCAACCGGTCGCGCCAACCCTCGTAGAGCCGGCCGAGGGCACCGTCGAGCTGGCGCAGTGCTTGGCGCCGCTGGGCTTCCGTCTCGGCGTCCACCAAGTCGGCCACTGCCTCGGCCTGGGCGAGGTCCAGCTTGCCGTGTTCGAAGGCGCGGCGGGTGAAGTCGCCGGGGCCGGCCGGGCGGAGGCCCAGGCGGATCAGTACCTCGGTGACGCGGGCGAGGATGGCGCGGCCGCCGTGCAGATGCAGTTCGGCGACGTCCTCGCCGGTGAAACTGGCCGGCCCCGGAAACCAGAGCAACAGGCCGCGGTCGATCTCCGCCCCGTCCGCGGGGTCGCGCAGCGTCGCCAGATGGGCGCGCCGGGCTTCCGGCTGCCGTCCGGCCAGGGCGTCCAGCGCCGGCCCGGCCAGGGGGCCGGAGAGGCGCAGCACGGCGACACCGGCCCGCCCGCGTCCACTGGCCAGGGCGAAGATCGTGTCGGCCATGGCCCTATTCGGCGGCGGGCAGCTTCTGGTCGGGCTGGAGCATCAGGCGGGCGACGCGGCCGCCCTGCTTCAGGTGCACTTCCAGGATCTCGTCGATGTCTTCCCGCGTCCGCGGCGCATACCAGATGCCTTCGGGATAGATCACGACCACGGGGCCCAATTCGCAACGGTCGAGGCAGCCGGACTGGTTGATCCGGACATTCTTCAGGCCGAGTTGGTCCGCCCTGCCCTTCATATAATTGCGCAGCAGCATGGCGCCCCGGGCCATGCAGGAGCCGCGCGGATGTTCCGCCGGCCGCTCGTTTACGCAGGCGAAGACATGGGCTTCGTAATAGGGGGCTGGATCGTCGGGACGCAGACGCTCGGTCAGGCTCACTTGCTGTCTTCCTTGGTATCACGCCGCTTGCCACGCACCGAGGAGGCGGCACTCCAGAACAGGTCCTGCAATTTCTCGAAGCCCTGGATGCCGCCCTGGATGCCCATGGGCACCCATTGCTTCAGGATGGTCTCGGGATCGAGGACATTGAGATATTGCATCATGCGCTGCTCGAGTTCGGCCATCACGCGCTGTTGCAGCGGTTCGAGGTCGGGCAGACCCAGGGTCTGGCGCAGTTCTTCGGGCGTGATGTCGAATTCGACGTTGATCTTCATGGGCCTTCTCTTCTGCGTCGGTTGGCGCTCGACCGCCGGATGCCGTCGTGGAACAACTAGTCTAAAGCAGGAAAGGGCACGCGCAACATGACGCTCGGCAATGCGTTGGACCGGGAAACCAGCCCCTATCTTCTCCAGCACGCCGGCAACCCGGTGCATTGGCAGCCCTGGTCTGCCGACACGTTGCGCCTGGCGCGCGACTCCGGCAAGCCGATCCTGCTCTCGGTCGGCTATGCCGCCTGCCACTGGTGCCATGTCATGGCCCATGAATGCTTCGAGAATCCGGCGATCGCCGGCCTGATGAACGAGCTTTTCATCAACGTGAAGGTCGACCGGGAGGAACGCCCGGACATCGACACGATCTATCAGACCGCCTTGGCCGCCATGGGCCAGCAGGGCGGCTGGCCCCTGACCATGTTCCTCAACGCCGCGGGCGAGCCCTTCTGGGGCGGCACCTATTTCCCGCCCGAGGAACGCTATGGCAGGCCCGGTTTCCCCCAGGTGCTGCGTGGCATCGCCGAAGCCTATCGGAGCGACGGCGCCGCAGTCGAAAAGAACCGCAGCGCCCTGCTCCGCATCCTGTCCGAACTCTCGGCCACGGCAAAGCCGGGCGCGCTCTCCTTTGCCCTGCTCGACCAGGCGGCGGGGGCGCTGGCCAAGGCGGTCGATCCGGCGAAGGGCGGTCTCGGCGGGGCGCCCAAGTTCCCGCAGCCCTTCGTCTTCGATTTCCTGTGGCGTGCCCATCTCCGCAGTGGCGACGAAAGCTGCCGCCAGCGGGTCGAGACGACGCTGACCAATATGGCCCAGGGCGGCATCTATGATCACCTAGCCGGCGGCTTCGCCCGCTATTCGACCGACGACCGCTGGCTGGCGCCGCATTTCGAAAAGATGCTCTACGACAACGCCCTGCTGATCGACCTCTACACCACGGTCTGGTGCCGGACGGAGAACCCGCTCTACGCCCGCCGGGTAGTCGAGACGGCGGATTGGCTGCTCGCCGAGATGCGCCGGCCGGAAGGCGGTTTCGCTGCCAGCCTGGATGCGGATTCCGAGGGCGAGGAAGGCCGCTTCTACGTCTGGACCAAGGCGGAAGTGGAGGCCGTGCTGGGCCCCGCCGATGCCGCCTTCTTCTGTCCGATCTACGACATTTCGGCGGGCGGCAATTGGGAAGGCCACAATATCCCGAACCGGCTGCTGAGCCCCGGCCTGCTCGATGCCGCGGCCGAAGGCCGGCTGGACGATTGCCGGGCCAAGCTGCTGGCCGCCCGCGCCGCCCGCGTCCGCCCGGGCTTCGACGACAAGGTGCTGGCCGATTGGAACGGCCTGGCGATCCAGGCCCTCGCCCGCGCCGCCGCGGTCTTTGGGCGGGACGACTGGCGTGCCGCGGCGATCGCCGCCTTCGATTTCGTGCTGGCCGAGATGCGCCCCGGCGACCGCCTGCACCAGGCCTGGCGCGTCCGTCTCACCCCGGTGCGCGCTACACTCGATGCCGTCGCCGATATGGCGGCGGCCGCCCTCGCCCTGTTCGAGACGACGGGCGAGGACCGCTTCCTTTCCTTCGCCCGCGATTTCGTGGCCGAGGCCGAAGCCCATTACGCCGATCCCGTCAACGGCGGCTTCTTCCTGACCGCGGACGATGCCGAAGCCCTGATCGTGCGCACAAGGAACGCCCACGACAATGCGGTGCCCAGCGGCAACGGCACCATGGCCCATGTCTACGGCCGCCTGGGCCTGCTCACCGGCGAAGCGCAGTTCACTGAAAAGGCGGCGGCCCAGATCCGCGCCTTCGCGGGCGAGGCAACGCAGAATTTCGTTCCCCTCACCACCCTGATGAACGCCTTCCCCCTGATCGCCGAACCGGTCGAAGTGGTGATCGTCGGCGCTCACGGCGATCCGGCGGCGGATGCCCTGCACCAGGCCGCCTTCCGGGCTGGCGTGCCGGAGGCGACGATCCTCCGGGTCGTGCCCGGCGCCCTGCTGCCGCCGCTCCACCCCGCCTTCGGGCGCACGGATACGGAAGGCGCCTTCGTCTGCCGTAACCGGACATGTTCCTTGCCGCTGGCGTCGGTGCGCGACCTGATCGAGACGATGCGGGCCGGCCATGGCTGAAGGCAGCGTCGAAACCCCGATCGGAACCTTCTACGTTACGACCCGCGCCGATGCCGTGATCGAGGCGGGCTGGAGCCCGAGCGGTGATGGCGGCAACGGCGACGACATGCTGCTCGCCCTCGCGCTCGCCCAGGTCGAGGATTATTTCGCCGGCCGGCGGCGGGACTTCGCCCTTCCCATCGCGCCCCACGGCACGCCGTTCCAGCGTAAGGTCTGGCGCCGTATCGCCGAAATCCCCTTCGGCGGCTTCGAGACTTACGGCAGCCTGGCCAAGGCGCTGGGCGGGGTGGCTGCCCAGGCGGTCGGCCAGGCCTGCGGGCGGAACCCGGTCGGTCTCCTGGTGCCCTGCCACCGGGTGCTGGCGGCAGGGCCGAAGCTCGGCGGCTATGGCGGCTCGGAAGCCGTCAAGCGCTGGCTCCTGGCGCACGAGGGCATCGCCCTCGATTGAAAGAAGCCCGGGGGATCATGCTCTAGGCGACGAAGAAGGTTGCCACCCCGACCGCGATCATGATCGCGGCGGAAACCCCGCGCACCACGGCGAGCGGAACGATCCGCGTCACCGCTTCGCCCAGGAAGACCGCCGGCACATTGGCCAGCATCATGCCGAGGGTGGTGCCCATGGTGACCAGCACGGCATCGCCGAAGCGGGCCGCCAGGGCGACCGTGGCGACCTGCGTCTTGTCGCCCATCTCGACCAGGAAGAAGGCGACGGCGGTGGTGAGAAAGACACCGAGCTTGCGTTTGCCGTTGTCCGCCGCGTCGTCGTCGGCCTTGTCCGGGACCAGGATCCACAGGCCCATGGCGATGAAAGAGGCGGCCAGGATCCAGCGCAACCAGTCGGGGTCGACCTGGGCGGCGACCAGGGCGCCCAGGCTCGCCGCCAGCAGGTGATTGGCCACGGTCGCGGCGAAGATGCCGGCGACGATCGGCCAGGGCTTGCGGAAGCGGGTGGCGAGAAGGATGGCGAGCAGCTGCGTCTTGTCGCCCATTTCGGCGAGGGCGACGATGCCGGTCGAGACGAGAAAGGCTTCCATGAGGCCATACCGGGTGCAGGGTCGGGCGAACAACCGATGGCAAGCCGCGATGCCCGACCCTGCAAGGACGGACGCGGACCTGCCAAAGGTCTCGCCAGGCGGTTTCCCGCTGCATGCGCCATGGCGGCCCGTGAGGACCCTCCAAGTCTGTTGACGCATCCCCCGCATCCGCGGGCGGCTACTCCCCAATGACCCCCCGGCTATAACAAGCGCCGATCGCCCGCACAAGAAAAACGATTGCCTCGGCAGCGAAATGATATTCTTGTTTCGTTCCAAACCGGAGAGACCATCATGTTCGGCTATATCACGCTCGGGGCGAAGGATTTCGAAGCCGGGCTGAAGTTCTACGACACGGTGATGGCGGTGCTCGGCCAGGAACGGCAATATGCTGATGCCGAGAGCGGCTGGGCTGCCTGGGGTGTGCCGCCGGCGCCGCAGCTCATGATCTGCAAACCTTTCGACGGTGGCCCGGTCAGCGCCGGCAATGGCACGATGATCGGCTTTTCGGCCGCTTCGACCGAGACCGTCGACCGTTTCCACGCCGCTGCCCTGGCGGCTGGCGGCACGGACGAAGGCGGCCCCGGCACACGCCCGCACTACAGCCCGGAATTCTACGTCGCCTATGTCCGCGATCCCTCGGGCAACAAGCTCTGCGCCTATCACATGATGGCGGGCTGAGGGCTCAGGTTCCGCGCCGTCCGGCGTTGCGGACCTGGTCGAGCCAGCCGCGGCGTGTCTCATCCCTCACCGCAGTGACCATGCCGAACAGGCTCTGCCGCACCACGCGGATGCCGACGAAGCCCAGAATATTGCGCCGCATGGCGGCGATGCCATGGGCCCGGTACCACAGGCGGAACAGCAGGCTCGGCATGCCCATGGTGACGATCAGGCGGGCCGTCTTGCCGGCCAGCAGGCTGTGCGGCCCCGCCTCTTCGAGATAGAGGAAGGCGCCGCCCGGGCGCAGCACCTGTTCGAGGAAGCCCTTCAGCACCGCTGGCATGGTGCCGAGCCAGAGCGGGAAGACGAAGACCAGATGGTCGGCCCAGCGGATCGCCTCGACCGCGGGCTCCAGCACCGCCGGGATCGGCTCCTTCTCATAGGCGTTCTGCGAGCGCAGGAGAGGAAAATCCAGCGTCGCGAGATCGATCCGGCGCAGCTCGTGCCCGGCCTCCGCCGCCCCCTCGGCATAGGCATCGGCCAACCCCCGGCACAGCCGCGCCGGATCTCCGTCCGGGTGACCCTGGACGATCAAGATACGTTTCGGCGGCGTCACCACGGTACTCATGATGCGCCATTGGGCGCCCGCGCCAGGGCGGCCGCCTTGACCTGGATCAGCCGCGGCTGTGCTCGCGCTTGATATCGGCGATCGTGTCCTGGAGCAGGCGGAAGGCGGCCAAGACGTCCTTCTCATGCTCGCTCTTCGGCTCGATCTTCACATGGGCGAGCACGACTTCGAGGGCGTCGGCGATCTGGCCGAGCTGGCGGCCGTAGGAACCCACCCGGCGCAACGCCTCGCGCTCCACTTCCGGGGCGTTGGAAAAGCCGAGATCGATGTTGATCAGGCCGAAACGGGCGCCCGACCAGTCGAAGCCCTGAGTGACGTCGCCCGAGAGCGGCCAATTGAAGGAGAGCGGGGCGAGGAACTGGGCCATGGCGGTTCTCCGGTGTTGCACCGCGTCATGCTACCATGGGGTGCAGGGAAAGCAGTGCCCTGCCGCCGCGACTTTGGTGGCCTGGAACGCGCGCCCGTGCTAAAGGGGCGGCATGATTTCCATGAAGGAATTTCCGATGCGGACCGCCACGATCGCCCGCAAGACGAAGGAGACCGAAATCTCGGTCACCATCAATCTGGACGGCACCGGCAAATACCAGGTGTCGACGGGCATCGGCTTCCTCGACCACATGCTGGAACAGCTCTCCCGGCATTCGCTGATCGACCTCGAAGTGACGGCGAAGGGCGACACCCACATCGATTTCCACCACACCACGGAAGACAGCGGGATCGCCATCGGCGAAGCCTTCTCCAAGGCTTTGGGCGATCGCATCGGCATCCGCCGCTATGGCGACGCCTTGATCCCGATGGACGAGACCCTGACCCGGGTGGCGCTCGACTGTTCGAACCGGCCCTATCTGATCTGGAAGGTCGCCTTTACCCGCGACAAACTGGGTGAGATGGACACCGAACTGTTCAAGGAATGGTTCCAGGCCTTCGCCCAGGCGGGCGGCGTCACCCTGCATGTCGAGAATCTCTACGGCGAGAACAACCACCACATCGTCGAGAGCAGCTACAAGGCGCTCGCCCGCGCCCTGCGTGCGGCGGTCGAGATCGACCCCCGTGCGGCTTCCGCCGTGCCCTCGACCAAGGGCGTGCTGGGCGGCACCCTGTAATGCGGCCGATCGCCTATACGGTGCACGGCCCGGCGCCGAAACTGACCCTGGTGGCGGAGCGTTTCTCGTTTCCGGCCTTCCTGCTTGGCTCGATCTGGCTCCTGGTGCAGCGGGCCTGGATCGAACTGGCGCTCTATGTCCTGGTCGTTGCCGCCGGTTTCGCCGTCGGCATCTTCCTGTGGCCGGAGCATCCGGTCGGCCCGCTGGCGGCCCTCGCCGCCCATCTGCTCACCGGCTTCGAAGCGGGCGAAATCAGGCGCCGCTCGCTGGCCCGCCGCGATCGCCGCGCGATCGGCGTCGTCATCGGCGAGAACCGCGAGGATGCGCTCGACCGGCTGGTCCTGAAGGTGCGTTCATGAGTGCTGTGAAACCTCTGGTGGCCATCGTCGATTACGGCGCCGGCAACCTCCGCTCCTGCGCCAAGGGCTTCGAGCGCATGGCGGCCGAGGAAGGCCTCGACCCCCGCCGCATCGTGGTGACCGATAAGGCCGAGGTGGTGGCTTCGGCGGAGCGTGTCGTGCTCCCCGGCGACGGCGCCTTCGCCGATTGCAAGCGCTCGATCGCCGCCCTGCCCGGCCTGCTCGACGTCCTCGACGAGCAGGTGGTGAAGGGTGGCAAGCCCTTCTTCGGCATCTGCATCGGCATGCAGCTCCTGGCCGACGAAGGC
>JAYSCC010000020.1:0-15345 GCA_041915065.1 Zavarzinia sp. | reverse complement strand
GGCGCGGCGGAAGATCGCTTCCGCCGCCCGATGCGCGGCAGGGGCGTCGGGGGCCGCCAGGCGGAGGCCGAGACCGGCACCATTCGGCAGGGCGGAGACCCCGGCGAAGACCCCGGCCGCCGCGCAATCGGCTTCCAATGCTTCGGCCGGCGGCAGGCGGTCGGGCGGGGCCAGCAGGAAATGGCTGGCGATCAGGCGGAACGGCCCGACCACTTCGGCCAGGTGATCGCCCGCCAGGGTGAAGCGCTCGCGCAGCAGGCGCCGTCCCCCTGCGGTTACCTCGACGTCGGCGGCGAGGGCGGCGAAGGGACGATCCCGCCCGGCCGGATCGTGCCAGGCGAAGGCGTCGCTGATCAGGCAGGCGGCACCGGGGGCCAGATCGAGACGGAGCGTGCCGGCGAAAGCAGCACCCGGGAACAGCACCAGGGGATCGGGCGTATGGGCGAGAAAGCCGCCAGCTGCCACCGAAAGCATCACATCCTGCCGCGCCGGCAGGCCGTGGCAGCCGTGAACCACGGTCGCCGCCTGGGTGGTGACATGGGCCGCGGCGGCCTCGCCGACCTCGATCCGGCTGCTCAGCCGGTCGTCGCGATAGAGGCCGCCGGAGGATGATTGCTGATAGACGGTGGTGAGCCCGGGGATCGCGGCGTCGAGGGCGAAGGGCCGCGTCATATGGAAGGGATAGGAGACGTAACGCCCACCGATCCGCGTGCGCCCGCCCGCCCGGTGGAAGGCGAGATCGAAACGGCCCTGGCGGCCGCTGGAGAGGGCGAAGTCGGCGGCGCGCGGCTCGATCATCGGAACAGCAGGTCGCGGGCGATGCGATCGACGATGGCACCGACACCGTCGCCATACCGGCAATCGGTCAGCGCGATCGGCGCCCCCTTTCGCACGGCCGTTGCTTCCGCCGTCATGGCCGCCAGATCGACGCCGACGTAAGGGGCGAGATCGGTCTTGTTGATCACCAAGAGGTCGCATTTCAGCACCCCCGGCCCCTTCTTCCGCGGAATGTCGTCGCCGCCGGCGACATCGATCACGAACATCCACCAGTCGACCAGATCGAGCGAGAAGGTGGAGGCGAGATTGTCGCCGCCGCTCTCGATCAGGATCACTTCGGCATCCGGGAAGCGGTCTTCCAACTCGTCGGCCGCGGCGATGTTCAGGGTCGGGTCCTCGCGGATCACCGTGTGGGGGCAGGCCCCGGCCTCGACCGCGGCGACGCGGGCGGGATCGATCAGGCCGGAACGGCGCAGGCGCTCCGCATCCTCGGCCGTGACCAGATCGTTGGTGACCACGGCGATCGGGATGCTGCGCCTGGCGAATTCCGGGATCAGCCGCTCGATCAGCGCCGTCTTGCCGGAGCCGACCGGCCCGCCGATGCCGATCCGGGCGGCGCCGACGCGGGCCGGCTTCGCGATCAGGTCCTGGGGCAACAAGTTCATCGCCGCCTCCCTCAGCGCAGCATGTAACGCTGGGCGAGCGGCAGTTCTGTCGCCGGTTCGCAGATCGCGAGCACGCCGTCGACGAAGACATCGAAGGTCTGGGGATCGACCCTGATCTCCGGGCAGGCGTCGTTGTGCAGCATGTCGGACTTGCGGAGCCCCCGCGTGCCATGGGCGGGCAGCAGCGCCTTCTTCAGGTCGAGTTGGCGGCCGAGCCCGCGTTCGATCGCCAGGGGATGCACGAAACAGGCGGACAGGGCCTGTTTGGCGCGCCCGAAGGCACCCCATTGCGGGCGCAGCATCAAGGGCTCGCAGGTCATCAGCGAGGCGGCGCTGTCGCCCATGGCGCCGTGGGCGATGAAGCCGCCCTTGACCACCAGTTCCGGCTTGATGCCGAAGAAGGCCGGGCGCCAGATCACCAGGTCGGCCATCTTGCCGTCTTCGAGCGAGCCGATGTGATCGGCGATGCCGAAGCTGCGCGCGGCGTTGATCGTATATTTGGCGATGTAACGCTTGATGCGCTCGTTGTCGCCGAAACGGGTCGCCTCTTCGGGCAGGCGGCCGCGCTGGCGCTTCATCTTGTCGGCCAATTGCCAGGTGCGGCAGATCACTTCGTTGATGCGGCCCATGCCCTGGCTGTCGGAACCCAGCATGGAGATCGCACCGATATCATGCAGGATGTCTTCGGCGGCGATGGTCTGGGCGCGGATCCGGCTCTCGGCGAAGGCGACGTCTTCTGGCACGGCGGGATTGAGATGGTGGCACACCATCGTCATGTCCAGGTGCTCGTCGAAAGTGTTCACCGTATAGGGATTGGTCGGGTTGGTGGAGGAGGGCAGGCACCAGGGCACGCCGGCGACCCGGATGATGTCCGGGGCATGGCCGCCGCCCGCCCCTTCGGTGTGATACATGTGGATGGTGCGGCCGCCGATCGCGGCCAGCGTATCCTCGAGGAAGCCCGACTCGTTCAGCGTATCCGTATGGATCTGGACCTGGAAATCCAGCTCGTCCGCGACGCGGAGGCACATGTCGATCGCGGCCGGCATGGAGCCCCAGTCCTCATGCAGCTTGAGGCCCAGGCAGCCGGTCTCCATCTGTTCGACCAGCGAGGCGGGCTTGTGCGAATTGCCGCGGCCGAGGAAGCCGAAATTCATCGGCCATTGTTCCGCCGCCTGCAGCATCTTGCCGACGTTGAAGGGCCCGCCGCAGTCGATCCCCACGGTGATGGGGCCGAGAGAGCCGCCCAGCATGGTGGTGATGCCGGAAGCGAGCGCATGTTCGACCAGTTGGGCGCTGTCGAAATGGACATGAACGTCGAGCGCGCCCGCGGTGGCGATGAGACCTTCACAGTCCCTGACCGTGGTGGCGGCGGAGACGATCAGGCGCGGATCGACGCCGTCCATGATCGCCGGATTGCCGGCCTTGCCGAAACCGACGATGCGCCCGTCGCGAATGCCGAGGTCGCCCTTGACGATGCCGAGCACGGCATCGATTACCACGACATTGCAGAGCAGGAGGTCGAGGGCGCCCTCCGCCGCCGTCACCCCGGCGGCGAGGCCGGCGCCGTCGCGCAGCGTCTTGCCGCCGCCGTGCAGGCATTCGTCGCCGTAGGCCGCGTGATCCTTTTCGATCACCGCGACGAGATCGGTATCGCCGAGGCGGACGCCGTCGCCCACCGTCGGCCCATACATGGCCGCATAGTCGCGGCGGGACATGATCGCCATGGGTTCCTCCTCAGAGACCGCGGAAGCCGGCCGCCCGGGCCTTGTCGATCGCCGCCGCCTTCACCGCGGGATCGTCGGCGGTGCCGTCGGTCAGGCCGTTCAGGCCGGACAGGGTCTTGCTCCCGCCGAAAGTGGTCAGCACGACCTCCTTGGCCTGGCCGGGTTCGAAGCGGACGGCGGTGCCGGCCGGAATGTCGAGGCGATGGCCGAAGGCGGCGGCGCGGTCGAAGTCGAGCGCCTTGTTCACTTCGAAGAAGTGATAATGGCTGCCGATCTGCACCGGCCGGTCGCCGGTATTGGTGACGGTCAGGGTGAGCTTGGGCCGTCCGGCGTTCAGCTCGATCTCGCCGTCTTCGACCACCAGGGCGCCGGGCTCGAAACCGGGCGCGTCGCTGCCGGGCAGGCTGCGGATCGGTTCGTGCACGGTGACCAGCTTGGTGCCGTCCGGAAAAGTCGCCTCGACCTGGAGCATGGGCAGCATGGCGGCGACACCGGGCATCACGTCCGCCTCGGTGAGGATTTCGGCGCCGAAGGCCATCATGTCGGCGACCGAGCGGCCGTCGCGGGCTCCTTCCAGGATCTCGTCGCTGATCAGCGCGACCGCTTCGGGGAAATTCAGCTTGCAGCCGCGCGCCCGCCGCTTCCGTGCCAGTTCGGCGGCGGAAAAGATCGTCAGGCGTTCCAATTCGGTCGGGGTCAGCAGCATCTCTCGGGCCTCAGTTCGAAAACAGGCGCTGGCCGTGCCGGCCGTGGCGGCAGGCGGCGATGTCAGCGAGTGGCAGGAAGGCAGCCAGGGCTTGGTGGTCGGCGACCGGCGCCGTCTCGGCCGCGACCAGGGCGAGGGCGCCGGCGATAACGCGCTGCGCCTCGATCGCGCCGACGAGGCCGAGGCGGATCGCCGCGGTGGCGAGGCCGGTGACCGCGACATAGCCGGACAGCATCGCCGCCTCCGCTTCGCCGAGGCCGAGGGCGCGCCAGACCAGGCCCTGGACCACGGGGAGGTGGCCGAGCGCCGCGCCCTGGCGCAACAGGCGGCGATAGGCGGCCGCGCCTTCGGTGCCCAGGCGGTCGTGGCTGGTGAGCAGGGCGGCGCCGTTCCGGCGCGAACCGGTGCGAAAGGCTTCGATCGGGCTCGACGCCTCGATCTCTTGGTCGAGGGCGGCGAGGGTATCGAGGTCCTGGCCGGCACGGTGGGCGCGGATCACGGCGACGCGGTCGAAACCGGCCCAACGGTGGCGGATCTGAGCGGCGACGAAGCGGGCGAGATCGAGGGATCCCAGGCATTCCGCTTCCGCCGCAGTGGCCTCGAGCCCCTGGGAGAAGGCGAAGCCGCCGGAGGGAAACAGGCTGTCGCCGTGCTGGAGGGCGAGCAGCAGGCCGGCACTCATGCCTCCTCCCCCAGGACTTCGACGCGGCCGGCGTCGAGCAGGGGCTTCAGGCGGGCCGTGACCGCGCTGGCCGGGCCTTCGAGGGCGACCAGCAACTGCGCGCCGTCGAAACGCACACGCCAATGCAGGTTGCCGGCGTGATAGCCGAGTTCGAGGGCACCTGCCGGACTGGCCGGGGCGAGGCGGAGCCAGCGCTGCTCGTCGACCCGGACGACGGCGCCCAGCGTATCTTCGATCACCACGACGGCGCCGTCGTAGAGCACGCTCTCGCGCGGCAGGGCGATCAGATATTCGGTGCCTTTGGTGCCGACGACGCGGAGTCGCCGTCGCGACAGGTCGGCGGTCGGGATGCGCAGATATTCGAGCGATCCCTCGTGTTCCAGGCGGTGGAGGACGTCGTTGAAGGGAAACGCCATGCGGCTGCCCAACACCTGGTTGACGTGGCGCACGCGGGGGGCGTCGTGGCGGACATCGGGGTGATGATCATGGGGCATGGCGTTTCCCTTCGGTCCTGGTCAGGAGGCCAGGAGTTCCTTCAGCTTGCCGTCGATGAAGGCGACGTCGACCGGGTTGGTGCCCGGCCCGCCGGCGAAATGGCCCCAGACCGAAGGCACGGGCACATAGCTCGCGTTCGGCATGGCCGCGACTTCGTTCTGGCTGTCCTCGACCGGGAAATAGAGGTCGGTCTGGCCCGGCATGACGAAGGTCTTCGCCTTGATCGCGCCGAGTGCCGCCTTGTAATCGCCCTTGTAGATCTCGTTGTCCGAGATGTCGCCGTTCTGCCAGGTCCACAGCATGGTGAGCAGGTTGTTGGCGTCACGCGGCAGAAAGAAGCCTTCCCAGAAGGCGACCAGGAAATCCTCGAGCGAGGAGTAGCCGAGGGTCTTCAGGTCCAGTTCCTGGCGGTAGAAGGTCTGCGAGAAGCCCCAGCCGGCATAGACGCGGGCGGCGGCGCGCAGCCCCTTGGCCGGCTTTTCGGTATAGAAGCCCTCCTTGAAGGTGGCGTCGGCGGTGAGTGCCGCCTTGACGCCTTCGAGGAAGACGAAGTTGTGGCGCGAGCACTTGGCCGAGCCGCAGAAGGGCGCCAGAAGGTCGACCATGTCGGGATACATAGCGCCCCAATGGAACGTCTGGAGTGCGCCCATCGACCAGCCGACGACCAGGCGGATATGCGAGATGCCGAACAGTTCGGTCACCAGCTTGTGCTGGGCCTTCACGTTGTCATAGGCCGTGACGTCGGGGAAACGGCCCATGTTGTAGGGTTCGGGCGTATTGCTCGGCGAGGACGACAGGCCGTTGCCGAACATGTTCGGGATGATGATGAAATATTTGGCCGGGTCGAGGGCCATGCCCTCGCCGATCAGCCATTCGTTGTCGTAGTGCTGGCCCGAATACCAGGTCGGATAGACGATGACATTGTCCTTGGCCGCGTTCAGCGTGCCGAAGGTCTTATAGGCGAGCTTGGCGTCGCGGATGGTCGCTCCGCGCTGGAGCTTGAAGTCGCCGAGGTCGAAGATCTCGTAATCGAGGGGCATGGTCCTACCTCTGGAAATGGGATGAAACTATTTCGATCTCACGCCGGCTGGGCGCTGCGCACCGAGATGCGGCTGACGACCAGATAGGCGATGCCGGCGACGATGCCCGAAGACAGGGCGGTCGACAGGCCCGGCATGTAGAATTCGACCACGAAGGCGAAGGCGGAGCCGATCGCCCAGGCGACGAAGGGGGCGGCACGGAAGGGGCGTTCGACGCCGGCCGAACCACGGGTCAGATATTGGTCGACCAGGATGATGGTGCCGATCGGCGGCACCAGGATGCCGAGCAGCGACAGCCACTGGATGAAGAAGGCCCAGACGTTGGTGGCGGCGACGGCGATGCCGATGATGCCGAGCACGACGGTCATCAGGCGCATCTTGGAGCCGAGGATGCGCGACCAGCCGGTCGCGGCGTTATAGAGGCAGTGGGAGCAGACCGAGCCCAGGTTGATGTAGAGGAAGGCGAAGGCAAGCGCGCTGAGCCAGCCGATCTGCAACCCGTTCATGTAACCGAACATGTTGTCGGTGCCGAAGGGATTGGCATTGGGCACGGCGAGGGCGGCGGTCATCAGGCCGCCGACCAGCATGGCGACCAGATTGGCGACCGGGAAGGCGCTGAAGGTCGCGATGAACGATTGTTTCGGCGTCTGGGCCCAGCGGTTGAAATCAGCCGTGACGGTGCCGGCATCGATGAAGAGGGCGAGCACCACGGTGAGGCCCACACCCATCGCCATGCTGGCGGTGCCGTTGTTGCCGGCATAGGAGACGATCGCGTCGAAAGTCGTGGTCGAAGCGGCGTGGAAGGCGACGAAGAGCCCGAGCACGACGAAGAGCGGCACCGAAACCATGCCGATCCAATGCAGCCCCTTCACCCCGATGAAGGTGACGGCGATATAGAGGATGCCGGCCGCGATCGTCATCACGACGTAGTCGAGGCCATAGGTGCCGGAGATGAGCGCGCCGGTGATGCCGGTCTGAACCGCGTACCAGCCGAGCAGCAGGGTGGAGAGCAGGCCCGAGGCGGCGACATACCCCTTGTGGCCGAAGACGCGGCTGGCGATCAGGGCGAAATTCTCGCCCGAACGGGCGCCCAGATGGCCGAGCGCCGAGACATAGCCCAGCATGATCAGGTTGCCGATCACCATGGCGGCGACGGCCCGGGTGAAGCCCATGCCCAGGACCAGGATGGAACCCGTCATGGCACCGGTGATGATCATCGGGAATCCGGCCCAGACCATCACCATGGAAAACAGCGGGTGGCGGGCGTGCTGGGGAACCGGGGTGTGTTCGTACTCGTCGGCGAGTACCTGTTCGGCATCGACAGTATTGCTCATGACATTCCTCCGTGGACGCTAACGGACAAGACGCGGGGGACGCCGGCAGGTGGGCGCATCCACCTGCCGGATCTGTTGAGCGCTGGTTTTTCGGTCAGCGATGCGTGGCTTTGTTGGGGATCCCGTCGATCGGGCATTCCTCGTGACCGACGGTGTCGCGCGTGAAGCTCTCCACCATCTCGCGGGTGCCTTCGGGATCGGTGATCCACTTCGTGTAGAAGTCGTAGGGGCAGGCGGCCACACCCTTATCGCCGTCGCCCGAGTTGATCATGCCCGTGTAACCACGGTGGACCAGCTTGAACAGGTGGTTGTTCGACTGGCCGACGCGGCGGGCGTCGCGGATCAGCGACTTGGAGAGCTGGGCATACTGGATGCCGTATTCTTCTTCACCGCATTCGCCCAGCGTCCGGCCGTCGAAGCCGACGATCGCGGAATGGCCGAAATAGGTGTAGACGCCGTCGAAGCCGGCGGTATTGGCGACCGCGACATAGACGTTGTTGGCCCAGGCCATGGCCTTGGCCATCACCACCTGTTGTTCTTTGGCCGGATACATATAGCCCTGGCAACGCACGATCAGCTCGGCACCCTTCATGGCGCAGTCGCGCCAGATTTCCGGGTAATTGCCGTCATCACAGATGATGAGCGACACCTTCATGCCCTTCGGGCCTTCCGAGACATAGGTGCAATTGCCAGGATACCAGCCTTCGATCGGCACCCAGGGCATGATCTTGCGGTACTTCTGGACGATCTCGCCCTTGTCGTTCATCAGGATCAGGGTGTTGTAGGGCGCCTTGTTGGGATGCTCCTCGTGGCGCTCGCCGGTCAGGGAGAACACGCCCCAGACCTTGGCCTTGCGGCAGGCTTCGGCGAAGATCTCGGTCTCGTCGCCCGGGATGGTCGAGGCGGTCTCGTACATCTCCTTGGAGTCGTACATGATGCCGTGGGTCGAATATTCCGGGAAGATCACCAGATCCATGCCCGGCAGGCCCTGCTTCATGCCGATCACCATGTCGGCGATCTTCTTGGCGTTCTCGAGAACCTCGGCCTTGGTGTGCAGGCGCGGCATCTTGTAGTTGACGACGGCGACGCCCACCGTGTCGTTGCTCGAGACGATATCACCATGGATCATGCTGCTTCTCCCAGATGGCGGTCAGACCGCGAGATGCTTGTGGACGATGGCATCCGTCAGCTCGTCGGGCGTGCCGGCGACGACGACGGCGCCCTTCTCGACGATGACGAAACGGGTGGCGACACTGCGTGCGAAGTCGACGTTCTGCTCGACCAGCACGACGGTGATGCCGTGTTCCTTGTTGATGGCGACGATGATCTTCTGGATCTCTTCGACGATGGAGGGCTGGATGCCTTCGCAGGGTTCGTCGAGCAGCAGGACCTTGGGATCGGCGGCGAGGGCGCGGGCGATCGCCAATTGCTGCTGCTGCCCGCCCGAGAGCACGCCGCCCGGGCGGTCCAGGTTGTCGCGCAGATAGGGGCAGAGTTCGGGCACGATGGCGGGGATTTCCTGCTTGCCGTCACGCCGGGCGTAACAGCCCATCAGGATGTTTTCGCGGATCGAGAAATCGGTGAAAATTTCGCGCCCCTGCGGGACATAGGCGATGCCGGCGCGGGCGCGCTCGTGGGTCGGTGCCGTGGAGAGATCGGCCTTGCCGAGGGCGATCTTGCCGGACGAGCGGGTGGTCAGGCCCATGATCGTCTTCATCGTCGTGGTCTTGCCGGTGCCGTTCCGGCCCAGCACGGCGAGGATGCCGCGATCGGGCACGTCGAGCGTCATGCCGTGCAGGATGTGGCTGCGGCCGTAGTAACTGTGGACGTTCTCGAGCTGCAGCATCACGCGATCCCCTTGGAGCCGAGATAGGCCTGGCGCACGGCCGGATTGCCTTCGATCTCGGCGATCGACCCCTCGGCCAGGACCTTGCCCAGATGCAGCACGGTGATGGTCTCGGCGATCTCGCGCACGAAGGCCATGTCGTGCTCGACCACGAGCAGCGTGTGGCTGCCTTTGAGGCCGTTGATGATCTCGGCCGTCTTGGCCGTCTCGCCTTCGGTCATGCCGGCGGTCGGCTCGTCGAGCAGGATGATGCGGCGTTCCTGCACGATCAGCATGGCGAGTTCGAGCCATTGCGTCTGGCCGTGGGAGAGTTCGCCGGCCGGCTTGTTGGCGACCGCTTCGAGCCCGGCGAGGGCGAGCGCCCGCTCGACCTTCCGCTTGGCTGCGGGTGAGAAGCCGAGGCGCAGGTTGGCGAAGACAGAGGGATTGAGACAGCAGGCGACCTCGAGATTGCGGCGCACGCTGATTTCGCGGAACACCGACGGGATCTGGAACTTCCGTCCGACGCCGGCCCTGGCGATCTTGTGTTCGGCCCAATTGGTGATGTCGGTGTCGTCGACATAGACCTGGCCTTCGGTGCTCTTGGTCTTGCCGCTGATCAGGTCCATCAGGGTGGTCTTGCCGGCGCCGTTGGCACCGAGCAGCACGCGGAGTTCGCCTGTCTTGACCAGCAGGGAGACGTCGTCGACCGCCTTGAAGCCGGAGAAGGAGACGCCGAGGCCGTCGAGGGTGAGGGCGATGTCGCTCATTCCGTCACCTCCTGGCTGGTCGCGAGCGTGGCATCGGCCTTGCGGCGGCCGAGCAGGGTGGCGATGCCGTCCTTGGCGAGACCGGCGAGGCCGCGCGGCAGGAACAGCACGACGAGGACGAAGATCAGGCCGATGATCGCCTTCCAGGCCTCGACGAAGGCTTCCGTCTCGGAGATCGAGGCCTCGATCGTGTTGATCAGGATGGCGCCGATGCAGGCGCCCAGGATCGAGGAACGCCCGCCGACCGCGGCCCAGACCACCATGGTGATCGAGAAGGTGAGATCCATGAAGGTGGGTGAGGCGAATTCGGCGACCACGACATAGAGCATGCCGGCGAAGCCTGCGATCAGGGCTGATACCGAGAAGAAGAAGATCTGATAGGCGGGCACATCGAAGCCGAGGTAACGCGCCCGGTTCTCGTCGTCGCGGATCGCCTGGAGGATCAGGCCGGCCCTGGTCTCGACCAGAACGCGGGTGCCGATGAGGACGAGCGCCAGGCAGATCGCGACCAGGTAATAGGTCTCGGTGATATAGGGATCGAACTCGAAGCCGCCGATGGTGAGCCAGCCGAGGTCGGTCAGGCCGTTGAAGCCGTTGGTGACCGGCTGGGCGTCGATCAGCAGCAGGCGGACCAGCAGCACCAGGGCGAGGGTGATGATCGAGACGAAGACGCCCGCGACGCGCTTGCGAAAGACCACGGTGCCCAGGATGCCGGCGACCAGGACGGGCAGCACCAGTCCCATGGCGATGCCGAACCATTCCGACTGGAACGGAATCCACAGGAAGGAACCCGAGTTGATGCAGCAGAGATCGGTCTGCGCGCCGGGCTCGGCGTTCCACAGCATGAAGTCGGGCACCGGCGTGTCGGAGCCCTGGGCCAGGCTGGTCGGGCTCGCCAGCTTGAGCGACATGGCGATCGCATAGGCACCCATGCCGAAGAACAAGCCCTGGCCGAGGTTCAGGATGCCGGCGTAACCCCAGGAGAGCGCCACGGCGATGCCGAGCATGCCGAACACGCCGTATTTGGCGAAGCGGTTCAGCCAGAAGGGATCGTCGACCACCAGCGGCAGCAGGAGGATGACGGCGATGAAGAGGGCGTAGGCGCCCCAGGTGACGGAACGAGGCATGTGCATGGCTCAGCGCCCCTTGAAGGAGAACAGGCCCTTCGGCATCAGGACGATGACGACGATGACGGTGCCGAAGACGACCGCACGGGCGAGGATGTCGTTGGTGGCGGCGGCGACCAGGCCGTTGATCTCGCCGAGGATGCCGGAGGCCGCGACGGCGCCGAACAGGCTGCCCACGCCACCGACGACGACGACCATGAAGCCGTCGACCACCATGGAGGCGCCCATGTCGGGGAACACGGTCTTGAAGCCGGACATCATGACGCCGGCCACACCGGCGAGCGCCGAACCATAGGCAAAGGTGAGCGCATTCACGCGTTTCACGTCGATGCCGCAGGCGGCCGCCATGTTGCGGTTCCGCATCACGGCGCGCACCTGCATGCCGATCGAGGTGCGATACATGACGAACCAGGTGGCCGCGGTCAGGATCGCGGTGACCAGGATGATGAAGGAGCGGAAGGCGTTGATCTCGGTCCCGAGCAGGGGAATCGTGCCGCGCAGGAAGGCGGGAACGTCGACGTTCTGCAGGCCCGGTCCCAGGCCGTCGATGTGGATGCCGAAGAAGGACAGGCCGAATTCGAGGCGCACCGCCTGCTGCAGCAGGATGGCGATGCCCCAGGTCGCCAGCAATGTATCGATCAGCCGGCCGTAGAGCCTTCTGACCAGCAGCCATTCGATGCCCCAGCCGATGGCGCCGGAAACGATGAAGGCGATCGGAATGGCGACCAGGAAATTGGCGCCGAGATAGAGCCCGGACAGCACCGTGGAATAGGCTCCGATCATCACCATTTCGCCGTGGGCCATGTTGATGACCCCCATGGCGCCATAGGTGATGGTGAGACCGAGGGCGACCAGCAGCAGGATGGAGCCGAGGCTCAAGCCGATGAACAGAGTATCGACCACGACGTGACCTCGCGGAAACGATGGAAAGGGGGCCCGGCCGCCACAGGGGCGGCCGGGTAATGATCGCGGTTACTGCTTCAGCTTGGCCGAATCGAGGCCGGCGGTGGTGCAGAACAGGTTGGCTTCGGTCTCGCCATAGGCCGAATAGGGCAGCGGACGGATCGGCGCCGGGAGCTGGTCGACGATCTTGCCCTGGCCGTCGGCCTGCCACTGCGCGATGCGCGGGGTGAGCCAGGTGTGCAGGTTTTCGGGATCGATCTTCACATGGCCGTTCGGGGCATCGAACTCGCTGCCGGCGACGGCGTCGCGGATCGCGTTCGAGGTCAGCTTGTCGCCCAGCTTGGCGGCCGCCTGAGCGAACAGATAGACCTGGAAATAGCTCGATTCCATGGCGTGGTGGGTGACGGCCTTGGGATCCTTCACATAGGTCCTGTAGCGTTCCACGAAGGCCTTGTTGGCCTCGGAATCGATCGCCTGGAAATAGGGGAAGGAGGTGTAGGAGCCGGCGGCATATTCGGCGCCCATGGCCGCGATCTCGACTTCCGAGGTGACCGAGGCGCAGATCGGCAGCACGTCGTGGGTCAGGCCCTGGTTCTTGAACTCGCGGTAGAAGGCGACGACCGAGTCGCCCACCACGTTGGACAGCACCACGTCACAGCCCGACGACTTGATCTTGTTGACCATCGAGCCCCATTCGGAATGGCCGAGCTCGAGGTATTCGTCCGCCACCCATTCGGCGCCATTGGCTTCGATCAGGATCTTGCAGACCTTGGCCATCTCGCGCGGGTAGATGTAGTTCGAGCCGACGATGAAGAACTTCTTCTTGCCCAGGTTCTTGATGATCCAGGGAATGAAGGTCGAGAGCTGCTGGTTCGGCGCCGAACCCGTGTAAATCACGTTCTTCGAGCACTCGAAGCCTTCGTAATAGGTCGGGTAGAAGAGCAGGTTGTTGCGCTTCTCGAACACCGGCAGCACGGCCTTGCGGCTGGCCGAGGTGTAACACCCGAAGACCGTCGGCACGCGGTCGCGCACCACGAGCTTGGAGGCCTTCTCGTTGAAGGTCTTGGGATCGGAGGCGCCGTCTTCGACGATCGGCTCGATCGGCCGGCCGGCGACGCCGCCCTTGGCGTTGATTTCGGCGATCGCCATCAGGGTGGCGTCGGCCAGCGACTTCTCGATGATCGAGAGCCCGCCGGTCTGGGAGAACAGCACGCCGACCTTGATCGGATCGGCGCCCAGGGCCGCACGGGTCATCAGGCCCGGGGCCGCGATGGCACCGGCACCGGCCAGCGCGGTCGACTTCAGGAAGGAACGACGATTGAGACTCATGGCTACCCCTCTGGTGTTGCGGAGCGGCCGGCGCGGGAAGACAGGCATGCGGCGGGCCGATCCTTCAAGGCGAAGTCCGGGCGATCCCGTCCGTAATCGGACAGGTTGCAAGACGCGATGATGGGAATCGGGCCAACGCCACTGTTGGCCGATGGGCAATAAAAAAAGCCCGTAACGTCCCTCGCGGGACTTCACGGGCTTCATCGCCGTTAGGCAGCGAACTTCACTGTTCCACTGCCTGAATTCTGGGCGGTCACCATTCGGTCACCGCTTCGACGCCTAATAGTCAATCATTCTTCGGTGTGAAATTCAATAGCTCATGTGCGTTGATGATGGCCGCCGCCATCTCGTCCATGGGCAGGCGCTTGGCCATGGCCTGGCGGCGGATGCTCTCGTAGGCGACTTCTTCGGAAAGGCCCTGGCTCTCCATCAGGATCGCCTTGGCCTTTGTAATCTTGTTGTTCCCGGAGAGCTTGCGTTCGAGCTTGCGGATTCGCTTTTCCGCCTCCTGGCGTTCGAGCCACAGCGAGCGGGCGAGCATCAGGTTGGTGAGCAGGCCGAAGGGCCGGATCGGCCGTTCGATCACGGCGAGGGCACCGCATTCGATCACGACCTGTAACGTGCTCGGGTTCTCGTAGGAGACGATGGCGACGATGGTCGGGCCGCGGCCCTTGGCGAAGTCGCGGGTGAGCTCCAGGATCTGCGCCCGGCTCTCCTGCTCGACCGAGAGCAGCACGAGATCGGCGGTCGACGAAATCGCCTCGGGCAGGGGCCAGGTGGTTTCGCAGGCGCAGCCGATGCGCTTTAGATGCTCGACCAGGGACTTGCCCTCCTGGTCGGGCGGGTAGATGACCTGAACCCGCAGTCCCTTGAAGTCGCGCAGGATCTGGAAGGACATGGCGGCCGTTCCGTCAGCCCTGCAAGCCGGCGGCGGGGGCGGCCGGCAGGCTCCAGTCGTCGAGCGAAGGAGCGACGAAATAGGGATCGGGTTTCACCCGCGCCCCGGCATCCCAGACGATCTCGAAGGCCCCGGCCGAGTTCACCCGGGCGACACGGGGCCAGAGTTCGGTGTGGTTGTTGTCGGGATCGATGCGGATGCGGCCCTGGGGGGCGTCGAATTCCAGGCCGCGGACATGGGCGGCGATCGCTTCCGGCTCGTCGGTCCGGGCCAGCGCCAGGGCCTGGGCGTAGATGTGGATCTGGTTGTAGGCCGCTTCGGCGCAGCCGGTCACCGGCGCGTGGAGGCCGAAACGCTGTTTGAAGGCGGTGACGAAACGGCGGGCCGACGGCGTCTTCAGGCATTCGAAGAAGGTCGCGGAGGCAACATGGCCGGCGCTGGCGGAAGGCGGCATGGCCACGAGGTCGACTTCGGAGGTGGTCAGGCTGGCGATCGGCATCTTGGCCGCATCGAAGCCGGCGGCGGCGAAGGCTTCATAGAAGCGCGGAATGGTCGCCCCGACCAGGGTGGAGAAGACGACGTCGGGCTTGGCCTTGGCGATGCGGGCGATGGCCCGGGCGACGTCGGCCGGCTTGTCCTCGAGCGGCAGGTAGATTTCTTCGATCACCCGGCCCTTGGCCTGGGTCACCAGGTCGGCCATCACCCGGTTCGACTCGTAGGGGAAGACGTAGTTGGAGCCGACGAAGGCGAAGCGGCTGCCGAAATTCTCCATCATGTAGCGCGCCAGCGGCAGGGAATTCTGGTTCGGCGCGGCCCCCGTGTAGAAGCAGCGGTCAGAATATTCGAAGCCTTCGTAGAGCGTCGGATAGAACAACAGGCCGCGCAGCGCCTCGACCTCGGGCATCACGGCCTTGCGGGTCGAGGACATGTAGCAGCCGAACAGGATGCGGCAATCGTCGATCAGCAACTGGCGCGCCATGTCGCGGTAGAGCCGGGGCGAGGATTGCGGATCGCGCACCAGCGGCTCCAACGGCCGGCCCAGCACGCCGCCGGCGGCATTGATCTCTTCG
>JAYSCC010000019.1:0-16009 GCA_041915065.1 Zavarzinia sp. | reverse complement strand
CATGGCTTCGGCGAGATCGGCCCTGGTGCCGACGTTGGAGCCACGGATCGAGCGTTCCCAATTGGCGAGGGAGGCGATCGAGACGCCGATGCGGTCGCCGGCCCCGCCGGGCAGGCCGACGAAGACGGTGGTGCCGCCGGGCCTGGTCATCTCCAGCGCCTGTTCGAAGGCGGCCGGCGCCGTGGCGGTGACCAGGGCGGCATGCAGCCCGCCGCCGGTCTCCTCCTGCACCCGGGCGACGGCACCGGAACCGGCGTGAACCGCCGCCTCGGCACCGAGGCGAAGGGCCAGTTCCAGTTTCTCGGGCGCCAAGTCGACGGCGACCGGGCGGTAGCCCATGGCCTTGGCATATTGGATGGCGACATGGCCGAGCCCGCCGATGCCGATCACGCCGACGAAATCACCCGCTTTGGCGCCAGCCCGCTTCAGCGCCCGATAGGTGGTGACCCCGGCGCACAGAATGGGGGCGAGGGCCACGAGGTCGGCCCCCTTGGGCAGGGGCAGGACGAAATCGGCCCGCGCCACCAGATGGGTGGCATAGCCGCCGTCGCGGGTATAGCCGGTCGCCTCGCCCGAGGGGCAGATCGTTTCCATGCCGGAGAGACAGGCGGCACAGCGCCCGCAGGCCCCGCCCATCCAGGCGACGCCGACCGGCTCGCCGACCGCGAGGTGGTTGACCCCCGGCCCGAGGCGCAGCACATGGCCGGTCACCTCGTGGCCCGGCACCACCGGCACGTTGGGCGGCGGGTCCCAGTCACCATCGGCGGCATGGAGGTCGGAATGGCAGACCCCGCAGGCGGCGACGCGGATCAGCACCTCGCCCGGGCCGGGCTCGGGGATCTCGCGGCACTCGAAGGCCAGGGGTTGCTTCAGGGCCTTGATCACTGCCGCCGTGCTGGGCATTCGCGCTAGTCCTTCCGGCGTGCCTTGCAGGCCGCCACTTCGAGGCACAGGATCTCGAACAGCATCTGGGCGCCGAGCTGGGCCGTGTTGGTGGTGGCATCATATTGCGGCGCCACCTCGACGACATCCCCGCCGACGACATCGGTGCCGACGATGCCACGCATGATGGCCAGCACTTCCCGGCTGGTCATGCCGCCCACCTCGGGCGTGCCGGTGCCCGGCGCGAAGACCGGATCGAGGCAGTCGACGTCGAGCGAGACATAGGTCTTCCCGCCGCCCACCACCCGCTTCACCGTCTCGACGATGCGGTCGGTGCCCAGGGCGGTCACTTCCTCGGCATGGATCACGGTCATGCCGCTGTCGTAGGAGAATTCCCAGAGATATTCGGCCGGGCCGCGGATGCCAATCTGCACCGTGCGTTCGGGGTCCAGGTGGCCGGCCAGCGCCGCCTCGCGGAAGGGGCCGCCATGCTGGAACTTGCTGCCCTCGTAGGGGCCGGAGGTGTCGCAATGGGCATCGAAATGGACCATGCCGACCGGCCCATGCTTGGCGGCGACCCCGGCCAGGATCGACTGGCTGATCGAATGGTCGCCGCCGACCGAGAGCGGCACGATGCCGGCGGCGCAGAGCTTGGTATAGAAGGCCTCGATATCCTGGTGGCAACTCTCCAGGCTGAAGCGGCTGCGGAAGGGGACGTCGCCGATGTCGGCGACCTTGGCTTCGGCCAGCGGCACCATCTTCAGGAAATGCTCGTAAGGCCCGATCCGCTCGATCGTGCGTACCGCCCGGGGCCCGAAACGGGAGCCCGAACGGTTGGTCACGCCGAGGTCCATGGGAACGCCGACCATGGCGATGTCGAGCCCGCCGAAATCGGCCAGGTCCTGCGCCTCGGGCCGATAGGCGGCACCAAGGAAGGTCGGGATGCCGGAGAAGGGCTTGCTGCGCTTGCCGTCGGCGGAGAATTGCAGGTCGGCGACGCGCTGCGCCTCCTCGCTGAACATCACGGAACCGTCGGCGTTGCCATATTTGGCACGCAGGGCGGCGAGCTTGTCGGCAGTGAACATACGCAGTCTCCCAACTAATCGTCTCTCCTGTCACTCGTCTCGGTGCAACCAGGCGCCGAGCAGGCGCGGCAGGTCGCCGAAACGGGCGATCAGGCCGAACACCAGGGCGGCCACCGCGACGAAGAGCACGGTGACGGCCGCCATGGTGGGCGTGTAGCCGTAACGAAGGGCGTTGAAGATCTTGATCGGCAGGGTCTCGAGCGTGAAGCCGACGACCATATAGGCGACGATATATTCGTTCAGCGACAGCACGAAGGCGAAGGCCAGGCCGGAGACGATATAGGGCCGGATCAGTGGGAAGACGATGGTCTTCAAGACCGCGCGGTCGTCCGCCCCCATGGTCGTCGCCGCTTCGACCAAGGTCGGGTCGATCGCCTCGAAGCCGAGCGTCAGCGTGACCAGCGGCAACGTAACGAAGAAGATCCCATGGCTCACCACTACGGTCCAGGGTTCGCCATAGAGGCCGAGTTCGGACCAGAAGGCGAGGAAGCCGAGCGCGGTGATCACCGGCGGCAGGATGAAGGGGGCGAGGCCGAGGACCTGCACGATCCGCGCGAAGGGGGCGTGCCAGCGCCACAGGAACCAGGCGATCGGCAGGGCGATCAGCACGGCCAGGATCGACGACAGGGCGGCGACGCCGAGGCTGGCCAACAGGGCGTGGAACCATTCGCCGTCGGTGAAGATCTGCCCGAACCAGCCGAGAGAGAAACCCTCTGGCGGAAAGCTCAGCGATTTCTTCTCGTTGACCGAGACGCCGGCCACGACGGCGAGCGGCGCGGCCAGCACGAGGCCGAAGAGGGCGAAGACGAGGCGGGTCGGCCAGGCTCTCATTGCGCGTGCTCCCGCCGGCCGAGGAGGAGGGAGAGGCCGACGAGCCCCAGGCTGACCAGCACCAGGAAGACGGCCATGGCGGCGGCGAAGGGCATGTTGGACTGATAGATCGCCTGATCGGTGATCAGCACCGAGAGTGTCCATTGCTGCGGCCGGCCGAGCAATTGGGGCAGCAGATAGGAGCCGAGCGCGAAGACGAAGACCATGATCAGGGTCGAGACGATCGTATTGCGGAGCCCGGGCACGATCACGGTGAAAAAGGCGCGGAAGGGCGAGGCACCGAGTGTCCGCGCCGCCTCGACCAGGGTCGGATCCAGGCGCGAGAGGGCGGGATAGAGCACCAGCACCGTATAGGGAAAGGCCTGATAGACCATGCCGGTCAAGACCGCCTCGAAGGAGGGCGAGAGCGAGACCGCCTGGTCCATCACCCCGATCGCGACCAGCAGGTTGGTGATCCCGGCGGTGCGCGAAAACAGCGTCGACCAGGCAAAGCCGATGATCACTTCGGAGAGCGACAGGACCGAGAGCAGGAAGACCAGCCAGACCACCTGCACCCGCCGCGGCCGCCGGACCAGGAGATAGGTGAAGGGAAAGGCCAGCACCACGGCGACCGCGGCGACCAGGGCCGACAGCAGCAGGGAAAAGCCCAGCACGCCGCCGAAGAAGGCGGTCAGGAAGCGCTCGTAATTGGCGAGTTCGAAGGCCGGCTCGTAGAAGCCGCCGGGCACCCGGTGGAAGAAGGAGACCGCCACCATGATGCCGAAGGGCACCACAAAGAAGGCACCCAGCATGGCGGCCGGAAAGGCGATCGGCCCGTAATCGGCGAGGTTGCGGGGCCGCGGCTTGCTCATTTGGGCAGCACCACACAGGCGGCGGCGGGAAAGAGGGCGGCGACCGCATCGCCGTCGGCGACCTCCGGCCGGTCCTGCGGCGCCGTCACTGCGACCACTTCCTGACCGGCGACCTCGAGCCGGATCTCGACCGAGGCGCCGAGATCGCGGAGGAAGGTGACCGTGCCGGGCAGGGCGTTCATTCCTTCGGTGCCGGCGGGACGGACGGCGACGTCTTCCGGCCGGATGGAGATCACCACTGGCGTACCGGCGGCGGGTGCTTCCTGGACCGCGAGCGTGCCGCCCGCGACCTCGATCCGTCCTGGGCCGGCGGCGGTGCCGGGCAGGAGATTGGTCATGCCGATGAAATCGGCGACGAAGGCATCGGCCGGCCGGCGATAGACCTCGACCGGCGGGGCGGCCTGGAGGATGCGGCCTTCCGACATGACCACGACCAGATCGGCCATGGTCATGGCTTCGCGTTGGTCGTGGGTGACCACGATCGTGGTGATGCCGAGCTTCTGCTGGAGCTGTTTCAGCTCGATCTGCATCGCCTCGCGGAGCTTGGCGTCGAGCGCCGACAGCGGCTCGTCGAGCAGGAACAGCCGGGGCGAGAGGGCAAGCGCCCGGGCAATGGCGATCCGCTGGCGCTGCCCGCCCGAGAGCTTGGAGACCGGGCGGTCGGCCGTGCCGGGCAGGCGCACGAGGCCGAGCAGGCGCTCGACCGCATCGCGCTGTTCCGCCTTGGACTTGCCCCGGATGCGCAGCGGATAGGCGATATTCTCGCCGACCGTGAGATGCGGGAACAGGGCGAGAGACTGGAACACCATGCCGAAGTCGCGCTTATGCGCCGGCTGGTCGGTGAAATCCGTGCCGTCGATCAGCAGGCGGCCCTCGCTCGGCGCGTCCAGCCCGGCGATCATGCGCAGCAGCGTGGTCTTGCCGCAGCCGGACGGGCCGAGCAGGCAGACGAATTTCCCATGCGGGATGGTCAATGCGGCGTCATGCACGGCGGTGAAGCCGCCATAACGCTTGACCAGATGATCGAGAACCAGACCCGACATGGCGCCCCGTTCGGCTTGAAGTGGTGAAGCAGCCCCTCACCCCGGCCCTCTCCCCCTTCCGGGGGCGAGGGAGGAAGCCCTCTCCTCCTCGGGAGGAGAGGGTTGGGTGAGGAGGGAAACGACGCCCCCGAAGACTTGCGTCAGCCGGCGATCAGCTCGGTCCACTTCTGGCTGAGCCAGTCGGCCTTGGTCTGATAGAGGTCGTAGCGCGGGATGATCGGCGCGATCTCCGACGAGACGGCGGCGAATTCGGCGTCGGTCAGGTCGGTCAGCTTGCGGTCGATCGTCGGCGAGGTGCCGACCTTGCGCGACAGCAGGGCCTGGATGGAGGGCTGGCACATATATTCGATGAAGACTTCGGCCAGGTCCTTCACCTTGGACGCCTTGGACACGGCCCAGGAGCCGGAATCATTGATGCCGCCTTCCTTCGGGAAGGTCGAGCGCACCGGATAGCCGTCGGCGATCGCGAGCCCGGTGACGTCGTGATAATACTGGCCCATCGGAATTTCGCCCGACTTCAGCGCCTGTTCGAACTGCGCCTCGTCGCGGTACCAGAGCTTCACGTTGGGCTTCAGCTCGGCCAGCTTGGCCATGACCTTCAGGATGCCTTCCTCGGTATCCAGGATCTTGGTGCCGCCGAAGAAGGTGGTCGCCGTCACTTCGAGCAGGAAGGAATTGGAGACCAGCGCCAGAAGGCCGAGCTGGTCCTTGTGCTTGGCATCCCAGAGTTCGGCCCAGCTCGTCGGCGCCTCGGGGAACACCTTGGTGTTGGACACCAGCGTGATGTACCAGGAGACCGCGCCGACGCCCATCAGCCGGCCGTCGGGATAGCGGTTCTGCAGGTGCGCCTTCACATTCTTGGCGCCGGGGATCTTGCTCTCGTCCAAAGGCGCCCAGAGTTCGACCGAAGCGCCCTTCAGCATCGAAGTCTGCGAGATCATCGAGACGTCGGCCGGGGCCTGGCCCGCGCGGGCCGACTGTTCGAGCTGGACGAGCCAGGCTTCGCCGGTCGGCTCGGCCACGGAATCGATCGCGATGCCGCTCGCCTTGGTGAATTCCGTGAAGATGTGCTTGTCGAAGGATTCCTTGAAATAGCCGCCGTAGACAGCGACCTTCAGCGACTTGTCGGCGGCCCGGACGATCGACGGGAAGCCCAGGCTGGCGGCGGCCAGACCGGCGGCGCCGCCGGCCAGCACGGCACGGCGGCTGGGCTTCAGGATGGTGGATTTCGACATGTTGGCACTCCCCGGATTGGTGCGTGGGACCTAGAACAACAGCGACACCCTTGTGAAAAAATGACGAAGCGTCGAAACTCACTTCGACAGCGACCGAAGTATCACCCCCGAAACACCCCCTCGATGAACCTGGACACCGCCGACCTCAGATTGTTGCGCGTCTTCGTGACGATCGTCGAGTCGGGCGGTTTCGCCGCCGCGCAATCGAAGCTCAACCTCTCGCTCTCGACCATTTCGACCCATGTCTCGGGGCTGGAGACGCGGCTCGGCGTGACGCTGTGCCGGCGCGGGCGGGGCGGCTTCTCCCTGACCACCGAGGGCCAGGCGGTCTATGCCGAGGCGATGCGCCTGCTCGGCTCGCTCGGCCAGTTCGACGCCCGTATGCGCTCGCTCCGCGACAAGCTGCATGGCACCCTGGCGATCGGCCTCGTGGACAATACGATCACCGACGAGAATGCGCCGCTCGAGCGGGTCTTCGCCCGTTTCGTGGCGGCGGCGCCGGAAGTCCGCCTCGACATCGCGACCAAGGCGCCGGACGAGTTGCTGCGCGACGTCGTCACCGGCACCATGCAGGTCGTGGTGGCGAGCTTCCCGCGCATCGTCCTCGGGCTCGCCTATGACGATCTCTACAACGAGCTGCAGTGCTTCTATTGCGGCAAGGGCCATCCGCTCTTCGCTGTGCCGGACGAGCAGATCGACTTCGACGAGGTGCGCCGCCATCGGATCGTCGGGCGCGACTATTGGGGCGGCCGCGACCTCAAGATCTTCGCCATCTCGGGCGCCCATGCCGTGGTCTCCGACATGGAGGCGGAGGCGCGGCTGATCCTCTCCGGCGCCTTCCTCGGCTATCTGCCGGAACATTTCGCCCGGCCTTTCGTGGCCGACGGGCGGATCCGCCCGCTCCGCCCCGATCTCTTCGCGCGGGAGCCGCTGTTCCAGCTCGCCTATGATCCCAACCGGGCGGAGAACCCCGCCCTCGAGTTGTTCCGCCGGATCGTCATCGACGAGTTGGCCAATCAAAAAAAGGTGTCCAAATCGACCTTGCAAGCCTTGCCGGCCTGAGCCCCGCCGGCCTTCTGCTGTTCTGCGTGACGGTGGTCGGGGCGGCGGTGCTGCGCGCCTTTTCCGGCTTTGGCTTCGCCCTCGCCGCCATGCCGCTTCTGGTGCTGCTGATCGATCCGGCGCGCGCCGTGGTGCTCTGCGCCCTGCTCTCGGTCACTGCCGGGCTCCGCTCGTTCCGCCAGGCCTGGCGGGCGGCGGATCGGGGGCTGATGAAACCCCTGGTGCTGGGCAGCCTGATCGGCACGCCGATCGGCGTCGTCGCCCTCGATCACCTGCCGGCGGAGACGATGAAGCTCCTGGTCGGGCTCGGCGTGCTCGGCTCGGCCCTGCTGCTCTGGCGGACCGGGGTGATGGCGGGGGCGGGACGGCGTCTCGCCCTTCCCGTCGGTTTCTCGGCCGGGCTGATGGGCGGTGCGCTGGCCATTCCGGGGCCGCCCATCGTGGTCTTCCTGCTCGGCACGGAACCCGATCCGATGCGTGCCCGCGGCACCTTGATGGCCTTTTTCAATGCCACCTCTCTGATTTCGATCGTCGGCTATATGGCGACCGGCATCATCGACGAGGTCTCGCCCGTGCAATTCGCCCTGGCGCTGCCCTCGCTGCTGCTGGGCGACTGGCTCGGCTTCAAGCTGTTCGAGCGTTTCGGCAACGCGCACTTCCGCAACATCGCCTTGGTCGTGCTGGCGGTGATCGGCGCCAGCGCGACGTTCACGGCGCTGTACTGAGTTCCGCCAGGATGCCGGCGGCGCGGCCGAAGGGCGAGGCGCCGTGGGCGAGGCGAAGCCCGTGCCCGGCGCGGGCGAGGCCGCGCCGGCCGAATTCCTCGCGCACCGCTTCGGTCAGCCATTTGCTGCCTTGTTCGGCGCGCTGCGCCTTGCCGGCGCCTTCGGAAAGATGGGCGTGGTGGCTGTCGAGCGCAGCCATCAGCTTGTCCATGCCGTCGCCCAGGGTCGAAGAGACAAGGACGACCGGCACCTTCCAGCCGGTGACGTCTTCCGCGAGCGAAAGGGCGCCCACGAGGTCGGCCCGGGCACGGATCGCCGGCACGCCCAGGTCCGCCTTGGTGACCACCGCGACATGGGGGATCTCGACGATGCCGGCCTTCATGAATTGCAGCGAGTCGCCCGAGGCGGGCTGGACGCAGAACACCACCGTATCGGCGACCTGGGTCACGTCGGTTTCGGACTGGCCGACGCCGACCGTCTCGATCAGCACCCGGTCGTAGGCCGCGCGCATCAGCACCATGGCCGGGAAGGTCAAGGCGGCGAGCCCGCCCAGGCGGTCGCGCGCTGCCATGGAGCGGACGAAAATGCCCTGGTCCTCGGGATCGAGGATGAGACGGGTGCGGTCGCCCAGCAGGGCGCCGCCGGTGCGCTGCGACGACGGATCGACGGCGATCACGCCGACCGTGAGCCCGGCCGCCCGCCAACGGGCGATCAGGGCGGAAGTCAGGGTCGACTTGCCGACCCCGGGCGGCCCGGTCAGGCCGATGACGTGACCGATCGGATTGTCCCAGGCGGCATCCAGAAGCGCGATGGTCTCGGCGCCGTGCGGGTCGCGCTCGATCCGGGCCAGCGCCCGCGCCATCGCCGCCTTACCCCCCGACCGAAGCGCGGCCAGCAGGCTCACCGGCGCCCCTCCAGCAGGTGGCGCAGCAGGGGGATGCGGTCGTTGCCCCAGATCACCCGCTTGCCGACCACGAAACTCGGCACGCCGAAGACACCCTTGGAAACCGCCTCGTCCTGGATCGCCTGGGCCGCCGCCTTGGTCTCGGGCGCGTCCAGCAGGGCGGTGAAACGCGCCGCGTCCAGGCCGATGCCGGCGGCGATGCCGGGCAGGTCGGCGCGGCCGAGGGTCTTGCGGTCGGTGACGAAGACCTCGGTGGCGAGCGCCCGGGCGAAACTCTCGGTCGCACCCATGAGATCGGCGGCGACGCAGCCGAGGTTCAGCTCGGCCGCATCGTATTTCAGGCGGCCGTGGGGTTCGTTGAAGGGAATGCCGTAGAGATCGGCCCAGATTTCGGCGTCCTGGCGGCGCCACTTGAAATCATACTGCATGGCCGGCGGCGCCCCGTCGAAGGGCGAGGTGCCGCCGCGCGCCTGGCGGATCAGCGCGATGGTGGTGACCGGGCGCCAGCGGAAGGTGACGCCGTAATCAGACGCGAGCTTCGGCAACTGGCTGGCCGCCAGATAGGAGTAACGGCTGGAGACACCGAAGACGAAATCGATCGTGGTCATGGCCTCACTCCGGTTTCGCGTCTGTTCGCCGCGCCCGCCCCCGTCCTTCGGGTGGCTTTCCTTTCGTCGCCATCCAAATGCGTCATGGCCGGGCGAAGTCCCGGCCATGACGATCGAGAGGGATGCGCGGATGCCGTGGGACGAGCCCAGCCATGGCGACCTGCTGCGTTACTTTCGAAGCGCCGCCTGGGCCGCGGCCAGGCGGGCGATCGGCACGCGGTAGGGCGAGCAGGAGACGTAATCCAGCCCGACCTTGTCAACGAAGGCGATCGAAGCCGGATCGCCGCCGTGCTCGCCGCAGATGCCGAGCTTCAGCTTGGCCCGGGTCTTGCGCCCGCGTTCGGCGGCGAGCTTCACCAGCTCGCCTACGCCATCCTCGTCGATCGAGACGAAGGGGTCCTTCTGGAAGATGCCGGCGCGGATATAGTCGTCCAGGAAATGGGCGGCGTCGTCGCGCGAGATGCCGAAGGTGGTCTGGGTCAGGTCGTTGGTGCCGAAGGAGAAGAATTCGGCCGCCTCGGCGATCTCGCCGGCCCGAAGCGCCGCGCGCGGCAGCTCGATCATGGTGCCGACCAGATAGGGCAGTTCCTTGCCCGATTCCTTGGCCACCGCTTCGGCGATGGCGGCGACCTTGCCCTTCAGGATGTCCAACTCGGCCTTGGTGGCGACCAGGGGGATCATGATCTCCGGCACCACGGTCGAGCCCGCCTTGGCGCCGACCTCGACCGCCGCCTCGAAGATGGCGCGGGCCTGCATCTCGTAGATCTCGGGATAGGTGATGCCGAGGCGGCAGCCGCGATGGCCCAGCATCGGATTGGCTTCCGCGAGTTCGTTGGCCCGGCTCTTGATCACCGAGACCGGCACGCCCGCGGCGGCGGCCACTTCGGCCAGCTCTTCCTCGGTATGGGGCAGGAACTCGTGCAGCGGCGGGTCGAGCAGGCGGATGGTGACCGGCAGGCCCGCCATGATCTCGAACAGCTTGACGAAATCGCCGCGCTGCACCGGCAGCAGCTTGGCCAGTGCGGCTTCGCGGCCCTTCTTGTCGCCGGCCAGGATCATTTCGCGCACGGCCAGGATGCGGTCGGCGTCGAAGAACATATGCTCGGTCCGGCAGAGCCCGATCCCCTCGGCGCCGAAGCGGCGCGCGGTTTCGGCATCCAGCGGGGTTTCGGCGTTGGCGCGCACCTTGAGCCTGCGCACCCCGTCGGCCCAGCCCATCAGGGTGGAGAAATCGCCGGACAGTTCGGGCTGCACGGTCGGCACTTCGCCCAGCATGACTTCGCCGGTGGCGCCGTCGATGGTGATGACGTCGCCCCGCTTCAGAACCTTGCCGGCGACTGAAAGGGTGAGCGCCTGGGCATCGATCTTGAGCGCACCGGCGCCCGAGACGCAGGGCCGGCCCATGCCGCGGGCCACGACCGCCGCGTGGCTGGTCATGCCGCCGCGGGAAGTCAGGATCCCCTGGGCGGCATGCATGCCGTGGATGTCCTCGGGGCTGGTTTCGGCGCGCACCAGGATCACCTTGCGGCCTTCCTTGGCCAGTTTCTCGGCATCGTCGGCGGTGAAGCTGATGATGCCGGACGCGGCGCCGGGGGAGGCGGGCAGGCCCCGGGTCAGCACGTCGCGCGCCGCCTTGGGGTCGAGCGTCGGGTGCAGGAGCTGGTCCAGCATCTGAGGATCGACCCGGCCGATCGCGGTTTCGCGGTCGATCAGACCCTCGTTCGCCAGTTCGACCGCGATCTTCAGCGCGGCCTTGGCCGTCCGCTTGCCCGAACGGGTCTGCAGCATCCACAGCTTGCCGCGCTGGACCGTGAATTCGATGTCCTGCATGTCGCGGTAATGGCGTTCCAGGCGATGGAACACGTCGACGAGCTGGGCATAGACCTCCGGCAGGCTCTCTTCCATCGAGGGCTTGCTGTCGCCGGCGGCGAGGCGCGCGGCCTTGGAGAGATATTGCGGCGTGCGAATGCCGGCGACCACGTCCTCGCCCTGGGCGTTGATCAGATATTCGCCGTAGATCTCGGCCGTGCCGGTCGAGGGATTGCGCGTGAAGGCGACGCCGGTGGCCGAGGTTTCGCCCATGTTGCCGAACACCATGGCCTGGACGTTGACGGCGGTGCCCCAGCTCTCGGGAATGTCGTTGAGGCGGCGGTAGGTCTCGGCCCGCGCGTTGCGCCAGGAGCCGAAGACGGCGCCGATGGCGCCCCAGAGCTGTTCGTTCACGTCGGTCGGGAAGGGCTTGCCCAGCTTGGCCGCGACCTTCTTCTTGTATTCGCCGATCAGGGCCTTCAGGTCGTCCGGGGTCAGGTCGGTGTCGAGCGTGTAACCCTTCTCTTCCTTGTGGATCTCGAGGATTTCCTCGAAATGGTGATGGCCGACGCCGAGCACGACGTCCGAATACATCTGGATGAAGCGGCGGTAGCTGTCATAAGCGAAGCGTTCGTCGCCCGCCTGCTTGGCGAGGCCGAGCACGGTCTCGTCGTTGAGGCCGAGGTTCAGAACCGTGTCCATCATGCCCGGCATGGAAGCCCGGGCGCCGGAGCGGACCGAGACCAGCAGGGGATTGCCGGCATCGCCGAACAGGGCGCCGACCTTGGCGCCGACGTCCGCCACGGCGGCGCGCACGTCGCCGGTCAGCGTGTCGGGATAGGTTTTGCCGTGGTCGTAGAAATAGGTGCAGACCTCGGTCGTGATGGTGAAGCCCGGGGGCACCGGCAGGCCCAGGTGGCTCATCTCCGCCAGGTTGGCACCCTTGCCGCCCAGGAGGTTCTTCATCTCGGCCCGGCCATCGGCCTTGCCGTCACCAAAGGTGTAGACCCATTTGGTCATGACGCCAGTTCCTATCCCTCGATACGCGAGAAGTCCGCGATCTCGTTCAGAGCCCCGCGGATCTCCGCCAGAAGCTTCAGGCGATTGGCGCGCAGCGCCGCATCGTCCGCATTCACCGTAACCTTGTCGAAGAAGGCGTCGACCGGCTTGCGCAGCCGCGCCAGCGCCAACATGCACTCGGCAAAGCCTTCCTGCCGCAACGCCGCACGGGCGAGGGGCATCACCTCATCAAGGCGCGCAGCCAGATTCCGTTCCTCGTCGGCGGCGAAAAGCGTGCGGTCGGCCGGGCCTTCATAAGCCTTGCCGTCCTTCTTTTCTTCGATCCGCAGGATATTCGAGGCACGGCGATAGGCGGCCAGCACATTGGCGCCGTCCTCTGTCTCGAGGAAAGTCTTCAGCGCCCGCACCTTGGCGACCAGACGGGTCAGGTCGTCTTCCGCTCCCGTGCCCAGCACCGCATTGATCAGGTCGTGGGCGATGCCCTCTTCCTTCAGCGAGACCTTGAGCCGGTCGTGGAAGAAGGCGAGCAGGTCGTTGGCGACCCGCTCTGCGAACCGGAGCGCGCTTTCATTTACCTCGCTGAGTGCGATCTGTTTCAACGGATCGTCGGGTTTGACCGACCCGGTGGGGCGTCCGGCCGTCTGGGAGATCAGGCGATCGAAATTCTCGACTACTTGGCCAACTTCCTCGCGAAGCAAGGCAGCTTCCGCACCGCGCAGTGTGAGCCAAACTTGACTTGTGGCGTCCATGAACAGGCGCCTGATCTCAAGGCGCAGCCCGTTTTCCAGGATCAGGCGGATGACGCCCAGGGCTGCCCGGCGAAGCGCGAAGGGGTCCTTGGAGCCCGTCGGCTTCTCGTCGATAGCGAAGAAGCCGGTCAGCGTGTCGATCTTGTCGGCCAGCGCCACCGCGACCGAGACCGGTTCGGCCGGGCAGAGGTCGGATGGGCCCTGGGGCTTCCAATGGTCGGCGATGGCATCGGCGACATCCGGCGTTTCGCCGTCGGCCTGGGCGTAGTAGCGGCCCATGATGCCCTGGACTTCGGGGAATTCGCCGACCACGCCGGAGACGAGATCGGCCTTGGCGAGCAGGGCGGCGCGGTCGGTCGCCACCGGATCGGCCCCGGTCGCATCCGCGATCTTGGCGGCCAGCGCCCGGATGCGCGCGACCTTCTGGCCGAGGGTGCCGAGCTTGGCGTGGAACACGATAGAGTCCAGCGCCGGCAGCCGGTCGGCCAGTTTGACCTTGAGGTCCTGGTCCCAGAAGAATTTGGCGTCCGAGAGCCGGGCGCGCAGCACGCGCTCGTTGCCCGCGGTGATCGCGACGCCGCCGTCCTTGGCCAGGAGATTGGCGACGGTCAGGAAACGCGCGGCCATTTTGCTGGTCGCGGGATCGCGGAGCGCGAAATACTTCTGATTGGCCCGCATGGTGGAGGTCAGCACCTCCGCCGGGACCGCCATGAAGGCGTCGTCGATCTTGCCCATCAGGGGCACCGGCCATTCGACGAGACCCGCGACCTCGTCGAGGAGGTCCGGATCGGGCGTCACCTCGAGGCCGGCCTGTTCGGCCAGGATCGCCGAATCCTTGGCGATGATCGCTTTGCGTTCCTCGGCGTCGAGCACGACGTAATGCTCGCGGAGCTTTTCCTTGTAATCGGCGAAGTCCGCCACCTCGAAGGTGCCCTTGCCCATGAAGCGATGGCCTGCGGTGCTGCGGCCGGCGGTGATGTCGTGGCCGGTGTCGTCGTTCCGGGCGATGGAGAAAGGCACCACCTGGCCGCCGAACAGGGCAATCACCGAATGGATCGGCCGGACCCAGTTCAGCTTCGACGAAAAGCCGCTCGGCTCCGCGCCCCAGCGCATCGACTTGGGCCAGGGGAAGTTCCAAAGGACGTCGGTCAGGATCTCGGCCACCACTTCGGTGGTGGGCCGGCCCTTCCGCTCGATCGTGGCGATATAGAAGGCGCCCTTGGGCGTCTCCTGCATGGAGAGTGCTTCGCGGGTGACGCCGGCCGAGGTGCAGAAGCCGGCGATCGCGGCATCGGGCGCGCCGACGCGGGGGCCGCGGCGTTCTTCCTTCAGGTCGGCCTGGGCGGCGTCCAGCCCGTCGATCACCAGGGCCAGGCGGCGCGGCGTGGCGAAGGCGCGGGCGGATTGGTATTTCAGGCCGACCGCCTTGAGGCCGGTCTCGAACAGGCGCTTCAGGTCTTCGGCGGCGCGCGGCTGCATGCGGGCCGGAATTTCCTCGGAGCGGATTTCGATCAGCAGTTCGGGCATCAGCGTGCCTCCGCTTGCGAGGCGGCCCAGGCTTCGCAGCAGCCCTTGGCCAGGGCGCGCACGCGGCCGATATAGGCGGCGCGCTCGGTCACCGAGATGACGCCGCGGGCATCGAGCAGGTTGAACAGATGGCTCGCCTTCATGCACTGGTCATAGGCGGGCAGGGCCAGCTTCTGCTCGAGCAGGGCGGCGCATTCGGTCTCCGCGTCCTTGAAGTGCTGGAACAGCCGTGTCGTGTTGGCGTGCTCGAAATTGAAGGCGGAGAATTCCTTCTCGGCCTGGAGATAGACGTCGCCATAGGTGACGCCCTTGCCGTTCCAGTCGAGGTCGTAGACCCGCTCGACACCCTGGACATACATCGCCAGGCGCTCCAGGCCATAGGTGATCTCGGCCGCCACCGGGTCGACGTCGAGGCCGCCGACCTGCTGGAAATAGGTGAACTGCGTCACCTCCATGCCGTCGCACCAGACTTCCCAGCCGAGGCCCCAGGCGCCCAGCGTCGGGCTCTCCCAATCGTCCTCGACGAAGCGGATGTCGTGGTTGTCGACGTCGATGCCGAGCGCCGCCAGCGAGCCCAGGTAGAGATCCAGGATATTGGCCGGGCTCGGCTTCATCAGGACCTGGAACTGGTAATAATGCTGGAGCCGGTTCGGGTTCTCGCCATAGCGGCCGTCCTTCGGCCGGCGCGAGGGCTGGACATAGGCGGCGTTCCAGGGCTTCGGGCCGAGGGAGCGCAACGTGGTCGCCGGGTGGAAGGTACCGGCCCCGACCTCCATGTCATAGGGCTGCATCAGGACGCAGCCCTGACGGGCCCAATAGGTCTGGAGGGTCAGGATCAGTTCCTGGAAGGGCGGGGCTTTCGCCACCGTCGGCGCCGGCATGGGATCGCTTACCTGAACAGGTATGAAGGTGGGGCGCAAAGTAATGACCGCGCCCCCCCCGGGTCAACCCTGCCTTCGGCGGCGCCGGCCCTCATTCCGCGCATGACCGGCTTTGGCGCTTGCCATTCGGGCGTGCATCAACGGGGTTTGCGCCTCGACAGTACATGCGGCGCAGGGCACGCCTGCGCCCCGCGTCCCTTATTTCTTGCGGTTCAGGAAGGCCGCGACGTCGAAATTGACCACGGCGCCATAGTCGGCCGGCTTGCCGTCCGGCGCCGAATAATGGCCCGAGGCGCTAAGCCCGGTCACGCCCAGGGGCACGGTCAGCTCGGCCCCGCGATCGAGGATCTTGAAGGACAGGCCGTCGACCCCCGGCACCGGGATCTCCTTGTCCTTGATCAGGCCGAAGGCGATCGTCCGCGGCTTGTCATAGGCCACGATCGGGGTCACCAGGCCGGCCGCGACCAGGCCCGTCACGCTGATCATCAGCACGCGCTGGCCGCCGCTGGCCCCCTGCCAGGTGTCCTTCACGTCTTCCAGGCGGCGCATGCCGTGGTCGCGCGCCTGTTGCACCAGGCCCTGGATCGCCGGCACGGCATAGAGTGCCTTCACGAGGTCGGAAATTTCGCCGGGGCGCGGCGTTTCCGGCCCGGCACCGGGCTTCACCAGGGGTTTCGGCGCGGGGATCGGCTGCCAGCCCAGTCCGCTGGACGGCTGCCACGGTGCCGCCAGGAAGGGCGGCCCGGAACCCTGGCCCAGCAGCACACCCCAATGGGGCAGCAGCAGGTCGAAATTGG
>JAYSCC010000018.1:0-16322 GCA_041915065.1 Zavarzinia sp. | reverse complement strand
AGTTTTTCGCGCTTGAGCTTCGCGATGATCGAAGGATCGGGCATCGGCCGGTGTTCCTCGGCGGTCAGCTCCCGATCGATCGAGGCATGACGCTGACTGAGACTAGCGGTACGCGCTTGCAGGCTCATTCGCATCCTCCCTTGTCTTGGGAATGTCATGATAAGCACGCATCAGGTTCCGCGTCAGCCCGAATCCGGTCCCGCAGCGCATCGATTCGATGCGGCACTGCAGCACCCGCCAAAGCCCCCCGCCAAAGCCCCCCCGCTAAAGCCGTTGACCCCATGGCCCGGACGACCCACCTTGAGCCCGCCCCAACCGCAGGATTTGCCATGGCGCCGGCGCCGCTCTCCCCCCGTCCCCGTCTGATCGTCGGCATTTCCGGTGCTTCGGGCGTCGTGCTGGGCCTGCGCCTGCTCGAACAGTGCCGCAGCCTCGGCCTCGAGACCCATCTGGTCATGACCAAGGCGGCCGAGCTGACCCTGACCTATGAGACCGAGCTCAAGGTCGCCGACGTCCACGCCCTGGCCGACGTCGTGCATCCGATCGGCGACATCGGGGCCGCGATCGCGTCGGGCTCGTTCCGCACCCTCGGCATGGTGATCGCGCCCTGTTCGGTGAAGACGCTGTCGGAAATCGCGACCGGCGTCACGTCGAGCCTGATCAGCCGGGCCGCCGACGTCGTCCTGAAGGAGCGCCGCCGCCTCGTCCTCCTGGTGCGAGAGACGCCGCTGCACCTGGGCCATCTCCGCTCCATGACCGCGGTTACCGAAATGGGCGCCGTGGTGATGCCGCCGGTGCCCGCCTATTACGCCGATCTCACCTCGATCGACGATGCCGCGCGCCAGACCGTGGGCCGCGCCCTCGACCTCTTCGACCTGAATGCCGCCCCGGTGCGCCGCTGGGGCGAGACCGCCCGCCCGCGCAAGCGAAGCCGCCCCAAGCCGCCCGCCAAGCCCAAGGCGAAATAGGGCCGTAACCCCTCCCCCCGGCCGAGCGAACCAGAAGGCGAGGCGATAGGGGGAGGCGGGTATGATCGACAGGGTGAACGACTGGCTGCTCGACCTGCCGACTACGGCATCGGTGCTGGTCATCGTGGGCGGGACCGTCCTGCTCGCCTGTGCCGGCCATGTCGCCGTCCATCTCCTGGTCCCGCATGGCCTGCGGCGTTCCCACAACGAGTTGATGAGCCTCACCTTCGGTGCGGTCAGCAAGATCTACGCGGTGCTGCTGGCCTTCATCGCCGTCGCGGTGTGGGACGATTTCAAACATGCCGAAACCCTGGTGCAGAGCGAGGCCGACTTGGTCGGCAACCTCTATCGTGGCACCGCCGGCCTGCCCGCCGAGGTGGCGGACCGGATCCGCCACGATCTCTTCGTCTATGCCGAAGGCGTGATTGCCGACGAATGGCCGGCCCTGATGATGGGCGGGCAGGAGGATGCCGCCGGCTGGCAATTGCTCGACCGCGTCCACCTCGCCCTCTCCGGCCTGCATGGCATCGATCCGGTCACCGCGATCGCGGCGGGGGAGATGATGCGCAACCTGAACGCCCTCTATGACGCCCGCCGCGGCCGCTACCGCGCCGCCGAAGCCGGGCTGCCGCCCATCCTGTGGTGGAACGTGGTGGCCGGGGCGGCCCTGATCGTGCTATTCGGCTATCTCCTGGGGCCGGAGCGTTTCGACATGCATCTGGCGACGACGGCCGCGATCGCCGCCTCGATCGCCCTGGTGCTGGCCCTGATCATCCTGCTCGACGATCCGTTCCGGGGTGCCAACAGGGTGTCGGACGCGCCCTTCGTTCGCCTGGTGCAGACGGTGGAGCGGATGGAATTCCCCGGCGGGGGTTAGGCAACGTCGCGAACAGGACAGTATCTGTCGCATCCAGTCATGGCCGGCGGAGAGGCGGGACGGATGCTGAAGGCCGATCGAACGGACCCGCCATGCGCCTGCCCTGCCCCTTCTGCGGCCCCCGCGACAGTGCCGAATTCGCCTATCTGGGCGATGCCGACGCCACCCGCCCCACGGCCGATACGCCCGATGCCGGGCGCGCCTTCTACGAAGCCGTCTACCTGCGCGACAATCCCGCCGGACGGCACCGGGAATTCTGGTATCACGCCGCCGGCTGCCGCCAATGGCTGGTGGTCGAACGCGACACCCTGAGCCACGAGATCTTCGCGGCCCATCTGGCGAGGCCGGAATGAGCGGCCGGCGCCTCGGAAGCGGCGGCCGGATCGACCGCAGCCGCCCGCTCGGCTTCAGCTTCGACGGCAAATCCTATTCGGGTTTTGCGGGCGATACATTGGCGTCGGCGCTGCTCGGCGCAGGGGTCGGCTTGGTCGGCCGCTCGTTCAAATATCACCGGCCGCGCGGCATCGTCACCGCCGGCTCGGAAGAACCGAACGCCCTGGTCGAATTGCGCAGCGGCGCCAGGCGCGAACCCAACACCAAGGCGACCACGATCGAACTCTTCGCCGGGCTCGAAGCAACCAGCCAGAACCGCTGGCCCTCGCTCGGCTTCGACGTCGGCGCGGTGAATTCCCTGTTCTCGCCGATCTTCGTCGCCGGCTTCTATTACAAGACCTTCATGTGGCCGGCCGCCTTCTGGGAAAAGCTCTACGAGCCGGCGATCCGCCGTGCCGCCGGCCTCGGCCGGGCTTCGGGCGAGGCCGATCCGGACACTTACGAGAAGGCCAATGGCTTCTGCGACCTCCTGGTGATCGGGGCGGGGCCGTCCGGCCTTGCCGCCACCCTGGCCGCCGGCCGCGCCGGGCTTCGCGTCTTCCTGGTGGAGGAGGACCGGGAAGTCGGCGGCCGCCTGCTCGCCGAACGGCTGGAGATCGACGGCGCCCCGGCGGCCGACTGGGCCGAAGCCGCCGCGGCCGAATTGGCCGCCCTGCCCAAGGTCCGGGTGATGACCAGGACCACCGTCTTCGGCGCCTATGACGGCGAGACTTACGGTGCGCTGGAGCGGGTCGCCGACCATCTGCCGGTGCCGCCGCCGGGTGTGCCGCGCCAGCGCCTCTGGCGGATCGTCGCCCGGCGCTGCATCCTGGCCGCGGGTGCCGTGGAACGCACCCTGCCCTTCGGCGGCAACGACAGGCCGGGCGTGATGAGCGCCGCCGCCGTCCGCAGTTATCTCAATCGTTACGCCGTGGCGCCCGGCGGGCGCGCCGTGCTGTTCACCACCGGCGACGACGGCTGGAAGACCGCGGCCGATCTCGCCGCCGCCGGCGTCGAGCTGGCCGCCGTGATCGACGCCAGGGCCGAAGTCGACCCCGCCCTGGCCGAGGTGGCGCGCCGGGCCGGCGCCCAGGTCCTGACCGAGGCGAGGGTCACCGCCACCAAGGGCGGCCGCGGCCTTCGATCCGTCGAGGTGCAGGACGGGCGGGGCCGGCAGCGGATCGCCTGCGATCTCCTCGCCGTCGCCGGGGGCTGGAATCCGGCCCTGGCCCTGACCACCCACCTGGGCGCCAAGCCCCGTTTCGACGACACCCTGGCCGCCTTCGTGCCCGCCGCCGCCCTGCCGCCCGGCATGACCGTGGCCGGGGCAGCCGCCGGCCATCTGTCGCTGGCCGAGTGCCTGGCCGACGGTTTCCGCCTGGGCGCCGAAGCGGCCGGCGTCGCCCCGCCGCCCGTGCCCATGGCCGGCCCCGACGCCAGCACCGTCCGCCCGCTGTGGCAGGTCGAAGGCGCCAAGGGCAAGGCCTTCGTCGACTTCCAGAACGACGTCACGACCAAGGACGTGGCGCTGGCCGCACGCGAAGGCTTCCGCTCGGTCGAGCATCTGAAGCGTTACACAACCCTCGGCATGGCGACCGACCAAGGCAAGAATGCCGCCCTGCTGGGCCATGCCCTGATGGCGGAGCTGACCGGCCGCGGCATCGCCGAGACCGGCACCACCCGCTTCCGCCCGCCCTATGTGCCGGTCGCCATCGGCGCCTTCGGCGGCAGCGCGCGCGGCCGCCATTTCCGGCCCAGCCGGCTCACCCCGTCCCATGATTTCGCGGCCGAGAGCGGCGCAACCTTCGTCGAGGTCGGGCAGTGGCTGCGCGCGCAATGGTACGCCCGCCCGGGCGAGGACGACTGGCTGGCGACAGTGAACCGCGAGGTGAAGGCGGTGCGCGGCGGCGCCGGTATCTGCGACGTCACCACCCTCGGCAAGATCGACATCCAGGGACCGGGCGCCGCCGCCCTGCTCGATTTCGTCTATGCCAATACTTTCTCGACGCTTGCCGTCGGCAAGGCGCGCTATGGCCTGATGCTGCGCGAAGACGGCTGCGTGATGGACGACGGCACCACCGCCCGCCTGGGCGAGGCGCATTACGTCATGTCGACCACCACCGCCAATGCCGCCAAGGTGATGCAACACCTGGAGTTCTGCCGCCAGGTGCTGCGCCCGGATCTCGACGTCGCCTGCGCCTCGGTGACCGAGCAATGGGGCCAGTTCTCGATCGCCGGTCCAGATGCCTGCGACCTGCTGCAACGCCTGTTCGGCCCGGCGGTCGACGTCGCCGCCCTGCCCTACATGGGGGTCACGTCCTTCCGCTTCGAAGGCCTGCCGGTCCGCCTGTTCCGCCTCTCCTTCTCGGGCGAGCGGGCCTATGAGGTGGCCTTGCCGGCCGGTCATGGCGATGCCTTCATGCGCCGCGTCTGCGCCCTGGGCGCCGTCCCCTACGGCACCGAGGCGCTGGGCGTGATGCGGATCGAGAAGGGCCATGTCGCCGGCAACGAGCTGAACGGCCAGACCACGGCGGCCGACCTCGGCCTCGGCCGGATGATGGCCAAGGGCAAGGACTTCATCGGCAAGGTGCTGGCCGGCCGGCCCGGCCTGACCGACCCGGCGCGGCCGGCGCTGGTCGGCTTCAAGCCGGTCGACCGCGCCCATCGGCTGCGGGCCGGTGCCCATTTCCTGCGCCCCGGCGCCGAAGCCACGATCGAGAACGCCGAAGGTCACATGACCTCGGTCGCCTTCTCGCCCATGCTGGGCCATTGGATCGGCCTCGGCCTGCTGGTGCGCGGCCCATCCCGCCTGGGCGAGCGGGTGCGCGCCTATGATCCCGTGCGCGGCGGCGACATCGAGGTCGAGGTCTGCTCGCCCGTGTTCTACGATCCCGAAGGACGACGGCTCCATGGCTGAACTTGCCCGCCCCGCCTTTGCCACCCTGCCCACCCCGGCCGGCGTCACCGTGACCGAGCGCCGGAACCTCGGCCTCGCCCATGTCGCCCTGCTGCGCGGCGGCCGGGACGAGGCCGGCCGCCGCCTGAAGGAGGCGTTCGGCCTCGATCTCGTGGCAGGGCCGCGCTGTTCGCTCGCCGACGGGCTTCGACTGGTCGCGACCGGGCCGGCCACCTGGCTTGCCGTCGCCGAGGATCCGGAATTGCCGGAGCGTCTGGCGACGCTATTGGAAGGCTGCGCCGCGGTCGTCGACCAGTCGCACGGCTACGGCGTGCTGCGCCTTTCCGGTCCCGGTGTCTTCGAGCTACTGGCCAAGGGCGTCGCGATCGACCTCGATCCTGCGGTCTTCGGCCCGGGTGGCGCCGCGGTCACCCAGGTCGAGCATATGGGCACGATCCTGTGGCAGGTCGACGATGCGCCGAGCTTCGACCTCGCGGTGTTCCGCAGCTATGCCGGCAGTCTGGCCCATTTCCTGGCGGAAGCCGGCGGCGCGCTGTAACCCCGCTCACTCCAGCCGGGCGGCCCCGACGATGGCGCCGTCCGGCCGCTGCACCAGGACGGCGACCGCTTCGCCCGCCGGCAACTCGTGGCGCAGTTTCAAAGCAGCGCCGTCGTAGCGGCCGAGGGATTGGAAGCTCCGCACAATATTGGCTTCGACCAGGGTGCGGCCACCGTTCTCGCCCCGTCCGATCGCGGTTTCGTGCCGGTGGTCGTAACCGACCAGGAAGACCACGCCGGATGCGCTGCCCGGGGCGACTTCGGCCACGATCCCGGTGCCCTCGCGACTCACGCTGACGGGGACGGTCTCGTCTTCAGCGGCGGCGCGGGCGATCGCGTCGCCGACCGACGGCCGGTCGGAGCCGACCGCGTCGAAGCGGCCGTCGACCACCATCTGCGGCGTATAGATCTGGCGGAGGCCGAGCTGCGCCGCATAGAGGCGCTGACGGTCGGTGCCGAGTTCGAGCGAGAAGGGATCGCGCCAGCCGAGGCTGTTCCAATAGGTCACGTGAAAGGCGAGCGGCAGCACATCGGCCCGCGTCGCCGAAAGCTCGCGCAGAAAGTCGTCGGCCGGCGGGCAGGACGAGCAGCCCTGAGACGTGAATAATTCCACCACGACCGGCCGGGTGGCCGCGCGGGCCGTATCACCCGGCGTTACGATACCGGCCAGGGCCGCCACGGCGGCGGCCGCCAGGATGAAGCGCATGGATGCCTCCGGCAATCGGCAGTTTGATGATGGGGCGGTGGCGGAAAGGGGCGATGCGGGGCAGACATGCCCCTTTCCGCGACGCCACGGCGCGACAGGGACCGGGGGGCGTGGTCCCTGCCGCCGTTGCGCCTCGGCCTCAGCCGACGTGGCCGCCGGCCGCCTTGCAGGCCGACTCATCCTGCAGCTCGACGAAGCCCTGGCCCTTGCAGGCGTTCAGGCCCTTGCATTCGTGGTTGCCGGATTTGCAGGCGCTCTGGCCCTTGCAGGCGTTGCCGCCGATGCAATGCACGCCGGCCGCCGAGGCAGCGACGGGCGAGAGCATCATGGCGCCGGCCGAGAACAGGGCGGCGGCAGCGGCGGCGAGGGTCATGCTGGTCTTGGTCATGTCAGGCTCCGGTCAGGGGAACGAGACCGGCCGCAGAACAACCTGCCACCGGCCGGCGCCGATACTTCATCGGTTCCGTCTGATGGTTCGCGAGGCCCGGAAGCGAGGTTACGGCAGCGGCAGAATTTTTTTAGCGGCCGATCGATAATCTCCATGGACGCCATAGGCGGACAGGTTGAGCCCGGCCAGTTCCGCCGCCGGGCGGGGGTCCGGGCCGAGCGCCGGCAGGGCGGCGACCAATTGCCGCTGCGCTTCCCGTTCGAGGTCGAGCTCGGCCGCCTTGGCCGCCGCGTAAGGAGGGCCGCCAGCCGCCTTCAAGGCCCGCCGCGCCGCCCGGGCGGGGCCCAGGGCATAGAGCCGGAACGGCGCCACCGCGCGCTCCAGCGCCGCCACATCGGCCGCGTCCAGGGGCCGGCGCCCGGTCGCCGCCAGGAAGAGCAGCAGGAGCACCAGGTTGACGTCGAAGCCCGCTTCGTCCTGCAGGCGAAGGCAGGTCTCGGCGACCCCGGGCCGGCCGTAGACCGCCAGCGACCAGGCCCAGAATTCTGTCGCGGCCGGCCTGTCAGAAGCGTTCATGGTCGCGATCAGACATGATATAAAGCCCCTCTTTCCGTTGTGGGGACTGCATCGGGCATGGTGGACGAGGAAGAACTGCAGCGTAAGCTGAAAGAGTTGACGCAGGAACACCGCGATCTCGATGCCGCCATCGATGCCCTGAGCGCCAATCCCCCCTTCGACCAGATTCAGGTCCAGCGCCTGAAGAAACGCAAACTCCAGCTCAAGGACCAGATCCTGAAGCTGAACAGCCAGCTCCTGCCCGATATCATTGCCTGATCACGCCATGACCAATCCTCCTCCCGTGGTCGGCATCATCATGGGCAGCCGCTCCGACTGGCCGACCATGACCCATGCCGCCGAAACCCTGGCCAGCCTGGGTGTTCCTTACGAAACCAAGGTCGTCTCCGCGCACCGGACGCCGGAGCGATTGTTCGCCTATGCCAAGGGCGCCAAGGCCCGCGGCCTCAAGGTGATCGTCGCCGGGGCCGGCGGGGCCGCCCATCTGCCCGGCATGGTCGCCTCGCTGACCAGCCTTCCGGTGCTCGGCGTGCCGGTCGAGAGCCATGCCCTGAAGGGGCAGGATTCGCTTCTGTCGATCGTGCAGATGCCGGGCGGCGTGCCGGTCGGCACCCTCGCCATCGGCAAGGCCGGGGCGATCAACGCCGGCCTGCTCGCGGCCTCGATCCTGGCGCTCGCCGATCCCGCGCTGGATGCCCGCCTGGTCGAATTCCGCCAGCGCCAGACCGACGGCGTGCCGGAGACGGTCGAATGAGCGGGACGGCGCCGAAGCCGGTCACCCTCAGTCCCGACGCCCTGCCCCCCGGTTCGACCCTGGGCATATTGGGCGGCGGCCAGCTCGGCCGCATGATCGCCATCGCCGCCGCCAACCTCGGCTACAGCTGCCATGTCTATGGGCCGGAGGCGGACCCGCCGGCAGGCCAGGTCGCCGCCGCGACCACCATCGCCCCTTACGAGGACGAGGCGGCCCTGGCCCTTTTCGCTGCCGCGGTCGATGCCGTCACCTATGAATTCGAGAATGTGCCGGCGGCGACGGTCGATTTCCTGGCCGCCCGCGTGCCCGTCCGCCCCGGGGCCAAGGCCCTGGCGACGGCGCAGGACCGCCTGGTCGAAAAGACCTTCGCCAACGACCAGGGCGCCGAAACCGCGCCCTTCCGCGCGGTCGACAGCCGGGCCGAACTCGACGCCGCCATTGCCGCCCTGGGCCTGCCCGCGGTGCTGAAGACCCGGCGCTTCGGCTATGACGGCAAGGGCCAGGCGATCATCCGCACCCTGGCCGATGTCGACGCTGCCTTCGCCGCCATGAAGGGCGCCCCCGCCATCCTCGAAGGTTTCGTCGATTTCGTCGCCGAGATTTCGGTGGTCGCGGCCCGGGGCCTGGGCGGCGATGTCGCGGTCTTCGATCCGGTCGAGAACCGCCACAGCCACCATATTCTGGACGTCAGCGTCGCCCCAGCGCCCCTGCTGACCCCGGCGCTGGCGCTGCTGGCCCAGACCATCGCCCATGATTTCCTGATCGCGCTCGACTATGTCGGCGTGCTGGCGATCGAATTCTTCGTCACCGGCGACGGTCGCCTGCTGGTCAACGAGATGGCGCCCCGGGTGCACAATTCCGGCCACTGGACCATCGAGGGGGCGGAGACCAGCCAGTTCGAACAGGCGGCGCGCGCCGCCCTCGGCCTGCCGCTGGGCTGTCCGATCGCCCGTGGCCGCTCGATCATGCTGAACCTGATCGGCGACGATGCCCGCGCCTGGGCGCGGCTGCTGCTGGCCGAAGGCGCCCACCTGCACCTCTACGGCAAGGCAGAAGCACGGCCTGGGCGCAAGATGGGCCATGTCACCCGCCTGCTGCCGGCCGGCACCGACGTCGAGGCCGCGATCGCGGCCCTGAAGCGGGCCGTCGAAGGGCCTTAAGAGCGCCGGTCGTCCAGCGCCCGGCGCAGGCGCTCCAGCGCCTCGACCGGCGACGGCAGACCTTTCAGCAGGGGATCGAGGCGGGCGCGCAGCTTGCCGAGGGTCATCACGTCGCCGATCCGGCGGTCGAGGAATTCCCAGGTCTTGGTCCGGCCTTCGCTGTCGTCCTGGAGCCAATAGGCGACGGTCGCGGAATAGACGCCGGCCAGGATGGCGCGTTTCGAATAGAAGCTGAAATCGGTCGAGGTATCGCCGATCGCCTGCCAGATCGCGTCGACGGTCTGGTAGAGCAGGCGGGCGGCGAGCGGCCCGCCGGGCGGCAGGGCCAGGAACTGCACGGCGCGGCGCACCGCTTCCCGCTCCGGCTCCGCCTGTTCGAGGCGGCTGCGCACGGCGAGCGCCACCTTCTCGCGGATCTTGAGCCGGGTCAGGTCGGCCGCCTGCAAGGCCTCGACCATGCGCCGGTCGGCCCGGGCGGAATGCAGGGCGATGGCATCGGCCGGCCCGCGCGGGAAGGCGTTCCGGGCCAGCGCCGGGTCGACCCCGAGGGCCTTGGCGGCATTGCTGATGGCGGCCACCGACCAGCCGTCGAAAGGCACATTCGGCAGCATTTCGTCGAGCAGGCGCTGAGCCAGATCGTCGGCGGTATCGGCCATCATGAAGTCAGTCCTCGAAACTCTCGTCGTCCAGGAAGCGGAGCGTGCCGATGTCCGCCATCCGTTGGGGATAGAGGATGCCGTCGAGATGGTCGCATTCGTGCTGCACCACCCTGGCGTGGAAGCCATGGGCGACGCGCTCCACCGTGTTGCCCGAAAGGTCCAGCCCGCGGTAGCGGATGGTGCGGGCGCGCGGCACCACGCCGGCCATGCCGGGAACCGAGAGGCAGCCTTCCCAGTCGCTCTCCATCACCGGGTCGAGCACCTCGATCACGGGATCGGCCAGCACGGTCAGGGGTGCGTCCTCGATGCCACGGGCATTCTCGTCGCCGAGCGGCGCATGGAAGATCACCAAGCGGAGCGGCACGCCGATTTGCGGCGCGGCGATGCCGCGGCCGTGGGTGGCCTGCATCGTCTCCACCATGTCTTCGACCAGGGCGGCGATCTCCGGGCGCGTCGGGTCGCCCACCGGATCGGCCCGGCGGCGAAGGACGGGATGCCCCATGCGAAGGATCGGCCGCACGCTCATGCCCGCATGATGGCCGAAGGCCGCCGGCTTGCAAGAGCGTTACCGGGGAACCATCTGTGGCGGCGGGGATTGCCTTATGATGGGGGCACCCCTGCAAGCGAGGAGATCGTCATGGGTTGGCTTTCCTGGATCGTTCTGGGCCTGATTTCGGGCCTGATCGCCAAATTCCTGGTCCCCGGCCACGATGGCGGGGGGCTGATCTGGACCACGCTGGTCGGCATCGTCGGCGCTTTCATCGGCGGCTACATCGGTACCCGAATCGGCTGGGGCGAAGCGACCTCGCTCGACTTCCGCTCGATCGGCATTTCGGTGCTGGGCGCCGTAATCTTCCTGGTGGTCTGGCGCGCCGCCATCTGAACCGGCGCAGGGAAACCCGCGGTGGCCCGTTCTTACCGGTGTCGCGACGAGACGAAACCGATCAGAAGGATCACCACCATGAATCGACGCAAACTGGCTGCCTTCGGCGTGCTGGCGGCGTTGGGGACCGTCGCCCTCGGTGCGGGGGCTTTCGCGGCCGACGCCGCCGCGCCACAGCCGCGCCCGGCCGGTCACCGCATGGCCCCGACGCCGGAGGCCCTGACCGACCGCTGCCAGGACCGTTATGCCCATGAGGTCGGCCGCGTCACCTATCTCGAAACCCGGTTAGCACCGACCGAGGCCCAGAAGGCACTGTGGCAGGCCTATAAGACAGCGGCCCTGGCGGCCGACGCCAAGGCCCGCGACGCCTGCCTGGCCGCGGCGCCGAAGGCCGACGCCGCGTCGGCGCGGCCCTCGCTGGTCGACCGCCAGGCGGCCCGCATCGCCATGCTGACCGCCGAACTGGAGAACCTGAAGGCGACCCAGCCGGCGCTCGCGGCACTCTACCCCACCCTGAGCGACGCCCAGAAGCAGGTGCTGGACCGGCCGCCGCACGGCGGGCCGATGGCAGCCGGCTTCCACCCGGGCCACCGTCACCATGGCCCCGGCGCCGAGATGGGCCCGCCCGACGGTCCGGCGCCGGAAGCCCCCGACGCGCCGCCACCCGACGCGCCCCAGGCGCAATAAGACGCCAGTACCGATGCCCCGGCCGCCCTCCGGCCGGGGCATTTTCGCCGATGGCACGGCAGGGCGGACGTGAAACCATGTCGATCCTGCGAATCGAGGAACCGCCATGCAGGTCTGCCCGCCGTCCCTTCGTCTTTCTGTCGCTGCCGCCCTTGTCCTGCCGCTCGGCCTCCTCGCCGCCTGCGGTGACGACGGCCCGGTCCGCCATGGCCCGCCGCCCGGCATGCGGGCGACCGAAACCCCGCACCACGCGCCGCCGACCAGCTTGGCCGGCCGCATCCTGAGCAACGATCCCAAGGCCGAATGTCCCGCCGTGATGGCGTCCTGGCTGACGACCGCCGACAAGAACGGCGACGGCCTGCTCGAACTCGACGAAGCGCTGGCCGATGCCGCCGCCCTGTTCGCCGAGATCGACGCCAACCACGATCACTTCGTGACGCCGGCCGAGTTGACCGCTTACCGCGACAAGACGGCGCCCACCGCCTATGCCGACCAGATCATCCGCCAGGAGAGCCATTCGGGCGGCGTCGATCCGAACCAGAAGCACGAGACCCTGCGCCCCAGCGGCGACACTTTCGCGCTCCGCGGCATTCCCGATCCGGTCATGGCCGCCGACGCCAATCTGGATTTCCGGGTCACCGAAGAAGAATTGGCAGCCCGGGTGAAGGAACGCTTCGCCAAACTCGACACCAACCGCGACGGCAAGCTCGATGCCGGCGAGTTGGCCGCCTATTGCCCGGAAGAATGACATGGAGACGGTTGCGCAGTGCAGCGCAACCGTCGATCCTGATGGGGACATGTCGATTCTTCGGGAATGGTGACGCTTGGGCGGCGATTCTGACCTTCGCATCCTGGTCATCGATGACAACCGTATCCGCGCCTCGGTAATCGAGGAGGGGCTGCGGGAAGCCGGCTTTACGAATATCACGGTCCTGACCGAGACCCGGCCGACGGTGCGTGCCATCGTCGACGCCGACCCGGACGTCGTCTTCATCGACCTCGAAAATCCGAACCGCGACGTGCTCGAGCATATGTTCGTGGTCAGCCGCGCCATCGCCCGGCCCATCGCCATGTTCGTCGACCGTTCCGACCGCGAGATGATCGAGGCGGCGATCGATGCCGGCGTTTCCGCCTATATCGTCGACGGGCTGAAGAAGGACCGGGTGAAGCCGATCCTGGAGACGGCGATCAGCCGCTTCAACGCCTTCGCCCGCATGCGGGAAGAATTGCACAAGACCCGCCGCGCCCTCGAGGAGCGCAAGGTGATCGACCGCGCCAAGGGCATCTTGATGCGAAGGCGCGGCATCGCCGAATCCGAGGCCCACGCCCTGCTGCGGCGGACCGCGATGAACGAGAACCGGCGGATCGCCGATGTTGCCCAGAGTGTCGTGACGGCAGAAGACCTGCTGTCGGGAGGGAAGCCATGACCGCGAGTGCACCGACCGTCACCATCCGCGCCGGCTTCATCCCGCTGCTCGACGCGGCGATCCTGATCCTGGCCAAGACCCAGGGCTTCGCCGAGGAGGAGGGCATCGATCTCGTCCTGGTGCGGGAGCATTCCTGGGCCAATATCCGCGACCGGGTGGCGCTCGGCCATTTCGACGTCGCCCATATGCTGGCGCCCATGCCGATCGCCGCCTCCCTCGGCCTGACGCCGCTCGGCGGCGCCGTGATCACGCCCATGTGCATGGGGCTCGGCGGCAATGCGATCACCGTTTCCAACGCGGTCTGGCACGGCATGACGCTGGCTGGCGCCGACAACAGCGGCGACCCCATGCTGATGGCGCAGGCGCTGCGTCAGGTGGTCGAGGCACGCAAGGCGGCGGGCCAGCCGCGGCTGACCTTTGCCGTCGTGCACCCCTACTCCAGCCACAACTACGAGCTCCGCTATTGGCTGGCCGCGGTCGGCATCGACCCGCGCCACGACATCGCCCTCACCGTGGTGCCGCCGCCCTATATGTCGGACGCCTTGGCCGGCGGCCATATCGACGGCTATTGCGTGGGCGAGCCGTGGAACAGCGCCTCAGTCGTCGCCGGGGTCGGCCATATCGCGACCACGACGACGGCGATCTGGCGCTCCAGCCCCGAGAAGGTTCTCGGCATGCGGCTCGACTGGGCGGAGCGCAACCCGGACGCGGCCAGCGCTCTGCTGCGGGCCATGCATCGGGCCTCGGTCTGGGCCGATTCGCCGAAGAACGCGGAGGCGATCGTCGACCTCCTGTCCTCCACCACCTATCTCGACGTCGCCCCTTCGACCCTGATGGCCGGCCTGACCGGCCGTATCGCCGTCGGCGCCGGCCAGCCCCAGCTCGTGCCCGATTTCCGCTATTTCTCGCGCCGGGCCGCCACCTTCCCTTGGATTTCCCACGGCCTCTGGTTCTTTTCCCAGATGGTGCGCTGGGGCCAAGCGGAACTGACGCCGCAGACCCTGGAAATCGCCCGGAAATCGGTGCGGCCGGATCTCTACCGCCGCGCCCTCGGCCCGCTCGGCGTCGCCCTGCCCAATGCCAGTGCCAAGGTCGAAGGCACGCTGACCATGGAAACCCCGGTCGCCACCGCGAACGGCCGGCTCTTCCTCGGTCCCGACGGCTTCTTCGACGGCCGTGTCTTCGATCCGGACCTGATCGAGGATTATGTCGCCGGTTTCGAGATCAAGGGCCCCGGCCCGCTCGAAGGCTGAACCCGTCGCACTGCACAAATTTTCGCCACCGGCGTGGTGAAATGGGCGGCACTGCTGCCCAAGGGGGCATCCGGCGCCCGCGCCAAATGCCTGATTTTCCTGATCACCGCCGACACACGCCTGTTGGCACGCTTCCTGCTGTAACCCAGGCGAACGGGCCAACGATGGTCCGCCGCGACGAGGCCGTACCAACGACGGTCGGCCGGTGTCGGAAACAGCAAGTGCAACCGGGCGGATTACCGCCGCACGACGCTTCCGGCGCTTCGAGATCCGCCTTCGGGCATCCAGTTTCATAGAAGTCCATCGACGGGCTTCACGGCAAAGCCGCCGACAGATCCGATTCCCCCCTGGGTTTCGTCTCCTGTCGCGCGGCTTTTTTCATTCAATCGTCAGGGAGAGTTCACGTGAAGACTGTGGTTACGCAAAAGATCACCCGCCGCACCCTGCTGAAGGCTTCCGCCACCACCGCCCTCTTCGGCGCCGTGAACAGCGCCTTCCCGGCCGGCGTCTTTGCCGAGACGGCGGGTCCCGAGACCCCGAAGGCGATCCTCGGCTTCATCGCCCTGACCGATTCGGCGCCGCTGATCGTCGCCCGCGAAAAGGGCTTCTTCGCCAAATACGGCATGACCGACGTCGCCGTGCAGAAGCAGGCCTCCTGGGGCGCCACGCGCGACAATATCGAGCTCGGCTCGGCCGGCGGCGGCATCGACGGCGCTCATATCCTGACCCCGATGCCCTATCTGATCTCCACCGGGCGGGTCACCAAGGGGAACATCCCGCTTCCCATGTATATCCTGTCGCGTCTCAACCTGAACGGCCAGTGCATCTCGGTCGCCGCCGCCTACAAGGGCATGGGCGTGACCACCAAGGCCGATGCCTTGCGCGATGCCTTCGCCAAGGCCAAGGCAGACGGCAAGGAAGTGAAGTGCGCGGTTACCTTCCCGGGCGGCACCCACGACCTCTGGATGCGCTATTGGCTGGCTGCCAACGGCATCGACCCGAACAAGGACGTCTCCACGATCGTGGTGCCGCCGCCCCAGATGGTCGCCAACATGAAGGTCAACACGATGGAAGCCTTCTGCGTGGGCGAACCCTGGAACGCCCAGCTCGTGCGCCAGGACATCGGCTTCACCGCCTTCACCACGGGCGAACTCTGGGCCGACCACCCGGAAAAGGCCTTCGCCATGCGGGCCGACTGGGTCGACACCAACCCCAAGGCCGCCAAGGCCATGCTGATGGCGGTGCAGGAAGCGGCGCAATGGTGCGACAAGCTCGAGAACAAGGAAGAGATGTGCCAGATCATCGGCGGCCGCGACTATTTCAAGGTCCCCGTCGAGGACATCCTGGGCCGTTCCAAGGGTGAGATCGACTATGGCGACGGCCGCAAGGTCGAGAACAGCCCCTTCATCATGAAGTTCTGGGCCAATCACGCTTCCTACCCCTATCAGAGCCACGACCTCTGGTTCCTGACCGAAGACATCCGCTGGGGCTACCAGCCGGGCGACCTCGACACCAAGGCCCTGATCGCCAAGGTGAACCGCCAGGACCTCTGGCTCGACGCGGCCAAGACGCTGGGCGTTACCGAGCTGCCGGCCGGCACCTCGCGCGGCGTCGAAACCTTCTTCGACGGCAAGAGCTTCGATCCCGAAAACCCTGCCGCCTATCTGGCCAGCCTCGCCATCAAGGCCGTCTGAGGGAGACCTCCCATGACCGTGCAGACCGAAGAGATGACCAAGTTTCCGGCCCTGCGGGCGTTCCGCCGGATCTCGATCGACCGCCGCCAAGTCCTGCGCTGGTTACGCCGGCGCCTGGCCGCCGCCCTGCCGCCTCTCGTCATGCTGGCGCTGCTGCTCGGCCTGTGGGAGCTTTCGTGCCGGGGCGGCCATGCGCCGCTGCCGGCGCCGAGCCAGGTGGTGACCGACACCTGGGACCTGATCTCCGATCCCTTCTTCGACCATGGCGGCACCGACAAGGGCCTGTTCTGGCAGATCACAGCGAGCCTGACCCGGGTCGCCGAAGGTTTCGCCATCTCGGCCGTGCTGGGCATCCTGCTCGGCGTGCTGATCGGCCAGTCGAGCCTGGCCTTCCGCGGCCTAGACCCGATCTTCCAGGTCTTGCGCACGGTGCCGCCGCTCGCCTGGCTGCCGCTCTCGCTGGC
>JAYSCC010000017.1:0-16708 GCA_041915065.1 Zavarzinia sp. | reverse complement strand
TACCCATCAAATCGTTGATTTTGCGCAGGAAAATCCCGTGGAGGCCGGCTGCCACATCGGCATGGTCGGTGCCGTCCACCTCGACCGGGGGATGTCCCGGCTCGGGGATCCTGGTGATGCGGTATCGCCCGTCCGGCAGGAGCCGCAGGGCGTATTGCTGGTCGATCGGCAAGTTCTTGAAATAGAACATCAGGCGGCCGAGTGCCTCGCTCCGGTGCTGGGCGTGCGGGTTGCGGCGATGTTCCTCGATCAGCTCGGGCGAGATGACACGCTTCAAGTAGCGCCGCGTCTTGCTGTCGAAATACTCGCGGACGGCGAGTTCGCCGTTCACCGGGTTGGGGTCGAGTGGCTCTGTCATGGGCGGCGGGCCTCCGGGCGACGGCGGTTGCACGGCATCACGATTCCATCAGGTCATGGACGCGGCGGACGAAGATCGCGTGGTAACCATCGCCGACCGTGTCGTACTCGCGGTCCTCGACCACCCGGGGCGAGACGCCGCGGTGACCGGAAAAAGCGATGATCTTGTAGCGGCCGGTCTCGACGTTGCGTTGAAGGGCGTATTTGTCGTCCATCGGCGCACGCCGGAAATACATGAGCAGGCGCTCGAGGGTGGCGCTGTGCTGGCCGAGCGGCTGCTGCCGGTGTTCCTCGATGATTTCCGGGCAGATCAGGGTCTTCAGATAGTCCCGCTGCATCTTGTCGAAGCGCAGGAAATAGACCTCGTCCTTGTTGTCGCGCTCGGTCGCTTCCTCGGGCAAGGCTTCGCCGCCTTTCTCCGAGCGCATGGAACGCCATTCGCCGCGCTTCTTGTCACGCCAGGCGTTGAACTGCTTCTTGATACCGAAATAGCCGTTGTTGGTGAACAGCACGACGCCCAGCATGATCAGGCCGATCAGGAACAGCCGGGTCGGACCGAGGTCGATCAGCACCTTGTCGAGGAAAGTGACCACCAAGGTGCCGAGGATGGCGCCTTCCGCCTTGCCGATGCCGCCGATGGTGACCATGGCGAGGCCGAGCAGCACGGTATCGAAACTGAAGATCGAGAAGGCGGTGCCGCGATAGAGGGTCGCGTAGAAGCCGCCGATGAAGCCGAGCGCTGCCGAGGTCACGATGAAGATGATGACGCGCGCCCGGCGATAGTCGACGCCACAGGCTTCGGCGAAGGCTTCGCGCTTTTCCGGCGCCATGCGCAGGATCCGGCCCAACTGCTTGCCGTTGATGAAACGGAAGAGGAAGAGCACGGCGCACAGCAACAGGAAAGCGGAATAATAGGAGAGCAGCGATTGCGCTTCCGGCGACCAGTCGCCGGGCACGAAGCTTTGCGCGCCGTAGAGCCCACCCGAGGACGAGCCGAAGGTCTTCGAGGTGGTGAAGAAGACCCGGCAGAGCTCGTTCAGGCCGAGGGTGAGCAGCGCGTAATAGAAGCCGTCCAGGCGCAGCGCCGGAATGGCGATCACCGCCCCCATGGCAAGGCCGAGGAAGGCCCCGCCGACCGGCAGCACATACCAGGGCAGGCCCCATTGTATGGAGAGATAGGTGGTGACGAAGGCCGAGACCCCGACCACCGCATAGGTCGCCAGGGTGAAGATGGAGGCGGTGCCGAGCACCAATGTCCAGCACACGTTGATCGCGGCGAAGACTCCGAAGATCGTGCCGGCGGAGAGCAGCGTATTATAGACCGAGGCCGGAAAGATGGCCGGGCCGAGGACGAGCAACGCCAGGCAGATCGCCCAATAGATCGGGCGCCGGTCCAGGATCTTCTTTTCGGCCTTCAGGGTCTTTCGATTGTAGAGCCCCTTGATATGCAGGACGGTCCGCCGGGTCGGCCACCAGCGCAGCCGGCGCCATAGCCGCTGGCCGTGGTTCCGCCAGACGACATAATGCTTCAAGCGGCCGACCCTGTAGGTCTTCGCCTTGAATTTCGTGTTGGCACGCCAGGTGTCGCCCGCATCCGGCGCCGCGACCGAGGTCAGTTCCGGATTGCCCTGGTCCTGCCCCCAGGGCTCGAGGGGATTGTGCCAGGTGATGGGCCTGGGCTTTTCGGCCTGCTTCTCGGTCATTGTTCGCGAGCCTTGTCAAGAAGTCCCGAAATGCCGCGCGGGCGCACGATCAGGATCATGATGATGACGAGGAACTGGGTGATCAGGACGTATTGCCCGCCGAGGAAGCGAGACGTCGCGGCTTCGGTCAGGCCCAGGATCATGGCGGCGATGACCGCCCCCTGAACCGAGCCGAGGCCGCCGCAGAGCGCGATGCTGACGCCCTTGATGAGCGGCGTCAGGCCACTGAAGGGCGCGATGTAATAGGTCTGCGACAGCAGGATGGAGGCGAGCCCCGCCATGGCGCCGGTCATCGCCATCACATAGATGCCGGTCGAACGGATGCCGATGCCGACGATCGACGCCGCATGGGGGTTCATCATCATGGCGCGGATCTCCAAGCCGCGGCGGCTGCCCTTCATCCAGGCGACGACGAAACCGAGCATCAGGATCGAACAGCCGACGATGCCGATCTTGTCGGAAGTCAGCGCCATGCCGGCGACGTCGAGCTGCCAGGCGCCGAAGAGGTCCGGCAGGGATTTCGCCCGCGGCCCGAACTGCATGAGCAGGGCCTGAGAGCCGATCAGGCTGATCGCCAGGGTGCCGATCATGCCGCGCGTGGTGAAATTGGGCTTGTCATGCAAGGGAATGAAGACGACGAGACAGATGATGACGCCGCCGACGGCACCGCCGATCAGCCCGGCCGCCGCGATCACCGGCGGCCATTCGGAAACATTCTGGGCGACCACCCAGGCCCAGAAGCCGGCGAAGGAAAAAACGAAGCCATAGCCGAGGTTGATCAGCCCGAGGCTCGACCAGGTGATGGAGACGGCGACCGCGATCAGCCCATAGATCGAGGCGACGACGACCGCATTGATGAGGATTTGGACGATTTCCATGGAACCTGTCCCGTTCAACCGATGCCGAGCGTGGTCGAAGCCTCGCCCTTCAGCTTGCCGGCATGCATGCCGATCACCCGGTCGACCCGGCCTTCCAGCAGGGCGACATTCTGTTCGGCGATGAACATGGCGCTGTCCTTCAGGTCGATCGCGAACAGCGCTTCCATCACGCTCTGCCCGATCTTGGGCGCGAGCCCGAGCGATGGCTCGTCGACCAGATAGAGCTTGGCGTCGGTCATCAGGCCGCGCCCGATCGAGACCATGCGCCGCTCGCCCCCGGAGAGGCGGCCGACCGGTGTCTTCATCAATTTGGCCAGGGCCGGGAAGAGGTCGAGCACCCGCTCCTTGCGCTGCTTGCGGTCGCGCCAGGCGTCCTTGGTGAAGGCACCGGAATCGAGATGTTCCTCGACCGTCAGGCCGGTGAAGATCTCGTCGCCCTGTGGCATGATCGCCAGGCCCTTGCGCACGATCTGGTGGGTGTAACGCCCGGGGCCCTGGCTGCGCGTCCGGCCGATCTGGATGCCGTTCAGCAGGATCGAGCCACGCTGCCAGCCGGTGAGCCCGGCGATCGCATAGATCAGCGTGGTCTTGCCATGGCCGTTCAGGCCGACGATGCCGAGCCTTTCGCCGGGCCGGATCACGAGGTCCAGGTCGTGAATGACCCGGAGCGGGCCGTAGCCCGCGGAAAGCCCCTCGATTTTCAGAACTTCTGTCATCTCCTTCCCCTCCGCTTTCTCAATGCGCCTCGAAATAGGCGGCACGAACGGCGGGGCTCTTGATGACGTCGGCGAGATCGCCTTCGGCGATGACCTCACCCGCGTCCATCACGATCACGCGGTCGGCAATGGAATCGAGCAGTTCGATGCGGTGCTCGACGATGAGCACGGCGACATTCATCTCCTTCGACAGCATGCGCAGGATCTGGTCGATCTCGTCGATCTCTGCGTTGATCAGGCCGGCGGCGGGCTCGTCCATCAACAGGATGCTCGGCCGGCGCATGAGAAGATTGGCCATCAGCAGCTTGCGCCGCTCGAAGGTCTTCAACTGGCTGTTGGCCCGGTCGTAGGGCGTGGTGAAATGGACCAGGTTGGCGCCATATTCTGCGTCGAAGCGGGTCAGATAGGGCCGGAACGCCTGGCGTGCCGCCTTGAAGGTCTCGCCCACCGTCAGGTCTTCGCAGACGATGGGGGTCTGATAGGTGCGGCCGATGCCGAGGCGCGCGCGCTCGAACAGTTTCAGGGAGGTGATGTCCCGCCCCTTGTAGGTGACGCGGCCCTTCTTCGGCTGATACCGGCCGGAGAGGATTTCGAGGAGACTGGTCTTGCCCGCCCCGTTGGGGCCGATGATGCCCAGCACCTCGCCCGGCCGCAGTTCGAAGCCGATGTTCCGGAGCACCTCTCGCCCGCCCAGGTCGAGCGAGAGGTTCTCACAGGAAAAGATCGGCGTGTCGCTCGATCCCGCCATCGCGGCTCAGTTCCACCAGGGGGCGGCGACGAGCTTCGATTCCGCGATCTCGTTCGGCCAGATGATCTTATGCGCGCCGCCCTGGACCTGGACGAAGAGCTGGGACATGCCCTTCTCGAGTTCGGTCGACTGATTGCCGAAGCCGTTGTCCGGGAAATGCAGAGCTTCCTGCAGATCGTTCTTCATGTCGATCAGGCCGCACACCCCGCGATAGGGGTTGTTGCGGATCCAGGCGATATTGGCGGCGAAGTCTTCCGGCTTGCCGGTCGCTTCCCAGGCGAGCTTCAGGTAGTGGATGATGTCGTAACCGTTGCCGGTATAGACGAGGCCCATGTTCCCCTCGAACTCGGGGAAACGGGAGATGTACTTCTTGCGGAAGTCCTGGCCGCGTGCGTCGCCATAAACGCCGAGGGTGGTCGACCAGCAGAAGCCCTCGGTCGCCTTGCCGCCGAGTTCCAGGAACTCCGGCTGCGACGGGCCGTATTGCAGATAGACCAGCGAATTCTCGACCGGGTTGGCCCGGAACTGCTTGCAGAAGGCGGCATATTCGGCGGCCACCCAATGGTCGATCATGATGGCGCCGGCATCGACTTCCTTCAGGCGCTGGATGACCGGGCCCCAGTCGTTCACCGGGTATTGGATGTCCGTCACCGCCGCCAGCTCGAAATCGAGCTTCGGAATCGACTCCTTGGCCGCCTTCAGGATGGTCTGGCAGTAACCGACCTGTTCCGCAACGATATGGATCTTGCGGTTCTTCGGCTTCCAGACCCCGGTCTGCTCCATGGCCTTCAGCCACAAGGGATAGGTCCAGCCGTAGTTCACTTCGGCCGGGCAGGTTTGCAGCATATGGCTGTATTTGACCGGATCGGCTTTGAAGGCTTCGGTCGGCAGGCGCTGGGCGTTGCCGTTCAGATAGGGGCACTTGTATTTGGCCGACTCGTCCATCGCCGCGATCGGCGCGAAGACGAAGGAATTGGAGATCGCCAGCACCTTCTTGTCGATACAGGCGGCGATCGCCTGGCGGCAGCTCTCCGGCGACAGCTTGTCGACGTCCGGCACGTAAAGCTCGATCTCGCGCCCGAGCACGCCGCCGGCCGCGTTGATCTCCTCGACCGCCAGCTTGGTACCGTTCAGGTGGTCGGTATCGTCGGCGACGCCATAGGGCGTCGACAGGGAGGACGGCACGCCGACCAGGAGCTTGTCGCTCATGCCGCGCGCGATATAGGGCGCCGCGAAGGTCATGGCGATACCGCCCGCGCCGATCTTCAGCGCGGACCGCCGCGTGATCAACTGCTTATGACCGCGCATGCCCGCCTTAGCGCCAGATGCTTTCGTCATGGCCATTCATCTCCGTGATGGTCGGTCGATTCGAAATTATCGTTTCATCTAGATTCGGCCAGAATGGGGATCAGAACCCCTCGCCCCTGCCGCCTGGACTAAGGCTAGAAAGCATTTCGCGTAACTGTCAATTAATTATCTATACCGATGATAAATTTTTATGGTTCCATTCTAACGAACCGTCTAGACGCAACCAGAGAGGAAGGCGCGTGAAACATCTAACCACGACGGCGGCATCCCACGCCCTTCCCAGGCCTGAGTGTCGGCTTCGGCCGTTGCCACTTTGGCCGGAGCGCTATAGATGGATGCATGTGGTGAAAATAACGGCAGCCGTCCCGGGCGACCGGACAGGCCCTTCGAGGAAACATGAGCCTTCCCTTGTCCAAGCTGGGTGAGCCCGCGTCCGCCGCTCCACCGATGACCATCCTGATCGCGGATGACCATTGGGTGGTTCGGGAATCCCTGCGTCAGGTCGCGCGCAGCCTGGGCGCCGACGGCGACGTGGAGGAAGCGGCGAGCTTCGACGAGGCCCTGAGCGCGCTCGAGCGCAATCCAGCGATCGGCCTCGTGATCATCGATCTCGTCATGCCGGGCTTCCGGGATTTCGAGGGGCTGCAGGTTCTCCGCAGCCGCTTCCCGGCCGTGCCCGTGGTCATCGTCTCGGTCTACGAAGACCCCGAACATGTGCTGGAAGCGATCCGCCACGGTGTCGTCGGCTATATCCCGAAATCCTATGGCCCGTCCGAGATCAAGCATGCCTTGAGCCGGGTGATGGCGGGTGAAGTCGCCTTCCCGCGCGACATCCTGACCAGGGCGCACGGCTCGTCGGAAACCGCCGACGGCAGGCGCGGCGGCCGCGAGCAGGCCCCGCCCCCGCCGGAGCAGGCAGCAGACCTGCCGGTCGGCCTCACCCTTTTGACCCGGCGCGAAACCGAAGTCCTCGCCGCCCTCGGCCGAGGGGTTTCACTGCAGGCGATTTCGACCGATCTCGACATCAGCCGGCAGACCGTGCGCGTCCACCTCGGCAATGCCATGAAGAAACTGAATGTCGCCACGCGGGAAGCGGTCATCCGCCTCGCGGTCGAGAATGCCGACTATCTGAGCCGGGCGCTGGACGCGGATTGACGGTGTCCGAGCCCTTGGCCCCCGGTCTCGCCGAAGACGCCACCGAAGCCGTGAAGGCCCGGGCCTTCGACGCGCTCGGCCACGGGCTCGCGGTCTGGCAGGGCGACCTGGGCCTGGTCACCTTCAACCCGGCCTTCGCACGTCGTTTCGCCGGGCTCGCCGGCGGCATCGCCCCGGGTCTCTCCCAGCACGCCCTGATCGCGGCGATCGAAACCTCCGGCTTGCTGGTCCACGCCGAGCCGCCTGCGGAGGAGCCGGGCGCGCCGCCTCGGCTCGGCCCGCTCGACGGACTGACCCTGATCTTCACCGACGGTCAGGTCCTGCGCGGCGAATGCCGGCCCCTGGCGGGCGGCGGCGTGGTCAGCGTCTTCGTCGACATCAGCGCCAGTTGGCGCACCCAGCGGGCCCTCGAAAAGGCGCGCGACACCGCGGCGGCGGCAGACCAGAGCAAGTCCCGCTTCCTCCGCGCCGCCAACCACGACCTGCGTCAGCCCCTCGCCTCGCTCAAGATCCTGATCTATTCCTGCCTGTCCGCCACTTCGGAACAGGAGCGCATCGAGGCGTTACACGCCATGGATGTTTCCGCCTCGATCATGGAAGACCTGCTGGGCGCGCTGCTCAACATCGGACAGCTGGACGCGGGCAAAGTCGAACCCCGCATCCAGACCTTCCAGGTTTCGACCGTGCTGGACCGCCTGCGCGTCCAATTCGCCCATCTCGCCAGGGAAAAAGGCCTGGACCTGCACATCCTGCCGTCGAAGGCCGCCATCCAGAGCGACCGCGCCCTGCTGGAACGGATCCTGTCCAATTTCGTCGGCAATGCCATTCGCTATACCGATGTCGGCCGCGTCCTGGTGGGATGCCGGCATTTCGGCAAGACCCTGCGCATCGAAGTCCATGATACCGGCTGCGGCATAGCACCCGAGCATCAGGAGGCGGTGTTTCAGGAATTTTTCCGGGTCGCCGGCCAGCAATCGGGCCGCCACAGCCTCGGTCTCGGCCTCAATATCGCACGCCGCCTCGCCGATGTTCTCGGCCACAAGATCACCCTGCGATCGACGCCGAGGCAAGGCACCATGTTCGCCCTCGACGTGCCGCTCGGCGACGTCTGGCATTCCAATGTCGGAGAGCCGGAAATCACCGAGCGGATCGGCGGCGAATTCACGGGGCTATGCTGCCTCGTGCTCGAAGACGACCGGAACTTGCGCGATGCGCTGATCACCCTGCTCCAGCGCTGGGGCATCGTGGTCGAAGTCTTCGATACCTTCGGCGACATTCCGGGCGCGGTCGCCACCCTGGCGCAGAAGCCGGACATCGTGATCACCGACTATCGCCTGCGCGGCGGGGTGAAGGGCACGGACATCGTGCACCAGATCAACGATCTTCTCGAACTGCCCTGCCCCGCCATCGTCGTCACCGCCGACACCAGCCCGGATCTCATCGCCGGCATCCGGCGCCAGGGCTTCCCCGTGCTGATCAAGCCGGTCAGCCCGCCCGGCCTTCGCGTCATCATGCATAATGTGCTGTTCGAACCCGAACTCGTTCCCGAACTCTCGTGAAACGAAAGGGGTTGCGGCATGAGCGACGACAGCATTCCGATCGGCGGCATGGTTCCCCTGACCGGCGCATCGCCGAGTGACGGCCGCGAATTTCGAAACGGCATCCTTCTAGCCTGCGAGGAAATCAACAAGCGGGGCGGCATCCTGGGCCGGCCCCTGCGCCCCGTCTTCGCCGACACGGGCAACCAGACGGCCGAAGAAACCGTGCGCGCCACGCGCCAGCTCATCGCCGACGGCGTCCACGCAATCTTCGCCGGTTACAACATCGGCTCCCAGAATTCGGAATACGAGCCGGTCGCGGACGCCGGCATCATCTATATCCACAACAACACCCTGTTGCAGCATCACGATACGGTGATGAGCGATCCTCAGCGTTACTTCGGCTGCTTCATGTCGGACCCGGCGGAATATTGGTACGGCCAGGGTTTCATCAAATTCCTGTCCTGGCTGCGCGACGGCGGACAATGGCGCCCGAACAACAACCGGATCGCCATCGTCTCGGGACCGAAGCCCTACAGCATCGTCATCGCCAATGCGATGGCCCAGGCGGCAGAACAATTCGGCTGGCGCCCGGTATTTCCGCCCCGGATTCTCCGGCGCATTCCGGGCGATTGGCGCCCCCTGCTCGACGAGATCCGCGGCCATGCCCCAGCGGTCATGGCATTGACCCACTTTTTCTCCGGCGATCTGGCGCGCTTCCAGCTCCAGTTCATGGAAAATCCCCTGCCGTCCCTGCTCTACCTGCAATATGGCGCCTTGCATCGCTCGTTTGCCGACCTGGTCGGCGAAAAGGGCCGCGGGGCGATCATCGGCACGGTGATCGGCCTGCCGCGCGACGAACTCGGCTGGGGCTTCTTCAAGAAATACAAGGCCCGCTTCGGCCCGGACGCCACCCCCGAGATCGGCTGCCAGACCTATAACTCCCTGCATCACTATGCAATCGCCGCCGCCGTGGCGGGCGGGACAGCCGGCCCGGGCGGCGCCGAACAGAACCGCAGGATCGCCGCCATCTTGCTCGACCTGCCCTATCGCAGCGTCTCCGGTACCATCCGCTATCACCCGCGCTGGCAGGCGGCGGTGCCCTATCCGGATGCGACGCACGACCCGTCCCTCGGCCTGCCCCACCTTTTCTATCAATTGCGCGACGCCGAACAGCCCCCGGCCCTGATCGCCCCGGACCCTTTCGCCGATTCCGCTTTCGAGGCCCCGCCCTGGCTGACCTGAGCTCGGGCTCCCGGGCTCGATCTGGAGGCCACCGAACTGCTCGTCTCGGCCCCGTCAAAGACCGCCCGGCGACATCGATCAAATCGATATCGGGAAATTCGGAGAGTGCCGGTTTCTGTTTTGAAGCAGCTCGACGGCGCCTGAAACTCAACCGTGGTGATCGCCCTGTGCCGCGACCGAGACGGGACAATCCCGAGCCAAGCGCGAAACCAGGGCGCCGAACAGCGCGCCTCGTTCGGCGAGGCTGGCGACCGGGATGCGTTCGCGCCGGCTGCAGGTGTCGAAGCAGACAGGGCCCACGCCATCCAGAGTCGGACAGCCGAGGGCGGCGCCGAAACTGCCGTCCGAGCCGCCCCTGGTGACCAGGGCCGGGGCGACGACGCCGAGCCGCGCCGCCTCTTCGGCATAGAGGGCATAGAGGCCATCCCCCCGATCACGGGGAAACACCGGCCGCGTCAGGCCGCCATGGACCGAGAGGACGATCTCGGGATTGTCGGCCTGCGCCCGCTTTACGATCGTGTCGACTTCGGCCAGCAAGAGGTCGGCATCGGCGGGCCGGCCGGCGCGCAAGTCGATCTGCATCTCGGCATGGTCGGGCACGACTTGGCGCGCGCTGCCCGCCCGCAGCATGCCGACGGTGACGATCCGGCCGAGATCCAGCGCACTCAGCGCTTCCAGGGGGCCGACGATGGCGGCGAGGGCGCGCAGGGCGCTCCGCCCCTCCTCCGGGTTGACGGCGGCATGGGCGCTGCGGCCGTGCGCCTCGATCGCCATGGCGCCGACGGCCCCCCGCCCGACGATGACACCGCCGCCCGGCCGGGCCGGCTCCACCACCAGAGTCCAGTCGGACCGGGCCGCTTCCCGCTCGATCTCGGCGCGGGAACCGACCGAGCCCAATTCCTCGTCCGGCACGAACAGGCAGGCGATCTCGCCGATATCGTCGAAACCGCCCTCGATCAAGGCGCGGACGGCGAAGAAGGCCATCACCAGCCCGCCCTTCATATCGCCGACGCCGGGACCATAGGCGTGGACGCCGTCGCAGGAAAAGCCCCACTCCGCGGCCGTCCCCGCCGGCCAGACCGTGTCGAGATGGCCGAGGATCAAGAGCCGCCCCCGCCCGCCGAAGCTACGCCGCAGCAGGCGTAGCGCACCTCGCCCGGGGACCGGGCGGCGCTCTTCCGAGAAGCCGAGGCCGCCCCAAGCCGCCGCCAGCATGTCGCCGACCGCATCCACCCCCACGGCGCCATAGGATCCCGAGTCCTGGTCAACCAGGCGGCGGAGCAGGTCCAGCATTTCAGGGGTTTCTTGGCGAAGGCGGGAGAGCATCGGTACACCGGAACAAGAACATTGCATACTGTGTACCGTATGTCTTAGGGATAGAGGCGTCAATGTCGCCAGGCGAGTTCTGCCATGCCCGAAACCCCCGCGCCCTTCGACCAGATCACCATTCCCCTGCCGGACGGGACGGTGCTGGCCGCCCGGCTGTGGCTACCCGAGGGCGAAGCCGGCCCCTTCCCGGCGGTGATGGAATGGATCCCCTATCGCCAGTCGGACATGACGGCGGTCGGCGATTCCATGATGCATGGCTGGTTCGCCCGCCACGGCATCGCCTGCCTGCGCGTCGACATCCGGGGCAGCGGCAATTCGGGTGGCTTGCTGCGCGACGAATATCTGAGTCAGGAACAGGACGACGCGGTCGCGGTGATCGCCTGGATCGCGGCCCAAGGCTGGTGCAACGGTTCGGTCGGCATGATCGGCATTTCCTGGGGCGGTTTTGCAGCCCTTCAGATCGCCGCCCGCCGCCCGCCCGCCTTGAAGGCGATCATCACCTGCTGCTCGACCGACGACCGCTATGCGGACGACGTCCATTACATGGGCGGCGTGCTGCTGTCCGATGGCATCACCTGGGGCAACGCCCTGTTCGGCCAATTGGCGCGGCCGCCCGATCCCGCCCATGTCGGCGACGGCTGGCGCCGGATGTGGCAGGAGAGGTTGGACGGGCTGGAGCCGCCGCTGGCCTCCTGGCTCGCCCACCCCACGCGCGACGACTTCTGGCGCCACGGCTCGGTCTGCGAAGACTATGGCGCCATCACCTGCGCCGTCTATGCCGTCGGCGGCTGGACCGACGGCTACAGCGACGCGATCCTGCGCCTGATGGAGAAGCTCTCGGCACCACGCAAGGCGCTGATCGGGCCCTGGACCCATGTCTATCCGACCTGGGGGGCACCCGGCCCCGCCGTCGGCTTCCTGCAGGAAGCCCTGCGCTGGTGGAACCATTGGCTGAAGGATGAGGACACGGGCCTGATGGCAGAGCCCATGATCCGCCTCTGGCAGGGCGAAGGCCTGCGTCCCGATGCCCGCATGCCCGTGATCGAGGGCCGTTGGCGGGGCCTGCCCGCCTGGCCGCCGCGGACCGCACAGGACCTGTACTACCACCTCGACCACGGCCGCCTGTCGGAGACCCCGCCGCGGCCGGCCGAGATCCAGATCGCGACGCCGATGACCTGCGGTTTGACCGGCGGCGAATGGTGCCCGCTCGACGGCGGCGGCAGCGGGCCCGAGTTTCAGGACGATCAGCGGCCTGACGACGGCCTGTCCGTCTGCTTCGACACGTTGCCGCTGGAAGCCCCGCTCGACCTCCTGGGCAAGCCGGTGCTGGAGGTCGAGCTGCGCCTCGCCGGCCCGGTTTCCATCCTGGCGCTCCGGCTCTGCGACGTGGCACCGGATGGGACTTCGGCGCGGGTCACTTTCGGCCTGCACCGGGTGGAACGCCCGGCGGGCCTGTCGCCCGACGCGCCTTTCCGCCTGAGCCTCACCCTGAAGGGTGTTGCCTATCGCTTCCGGGCGGGCCATCGGCTCCGCCTCGCGCTCTCCACCGCCTATTGGCCCATGGCCTGGCCAGAACCGGCGCAGAAAGGGCTCGTGCTACGCCTCGGGCACGCGAGCCTAGATCTTCCGGGCCTGCCCGCGGAGATCGTGGAGATGCCGGAAATGGCTGCGCCCGACTGGGCGCCGCCGATCCCCCACGACATACTCCGCCCCGAAGCGATCCGCCGCATCACCGGGATCGACGCGGCGACCGGCCGCACCAGCCTGACCATCGAGACGCAACGCCAGGCAACACAGGTCGACGGCCTGAGCTTCTGCACCGACGGGCACGAAATCTTCTCGATCCTGCCGGACGCCCCCGCCAGTGCCCATGTCGCGATCACGCGCCAGATGCGGATGGAGCGGCCGGGCTGGGCGATCCGGCTAGAGACTTTGACCGAGGTCGGCATCGAGGCCGGCCGCATCGCGTTGCATTGCCGGCTGGATGCCTTCGAGAATGACGATCTCGTGTTCAGCCGGCGCTGGCGCCGGGCCTTCGACCCGGCGCCCCTGCCTCGCGGAGGCTGAATTCAGTTCCGCCAGCCGGGATCCAGCCGGTCGAGCAGGCGCAGCATGGCCGGCCACATCCGGTGACCGGCGCGCGGCGGATCGAAGCTGCTGGTGAACTGGGCCTCGGTCCGGGCGACCAGGTCGGCGGACGGCGTGACGAAGGGCCGGCCAGTGGCGAGTACGTCCATCTGCACCCGGCAGGCCTGTTCGAGATAATACATCAGATAGAAGGCAGCCGGGATCGTCGCCCCCACGGTGAGCAACCCGTGGTTACGCAAAACGAGGCCGAGCTTGCCCTGGATGTCGGCATCGAGACGCGGCCCCTCGTCGAGATTGAAGGCGATACCCTCGTAGTCGTGATAGCCGAGACGGCGGGCGAATTCGATCGCGAACTGGTTGATCGGCAGGAGACCTTCCTCGAGGCAGGAAATCGCCACGCCGGCGCGGGTATGGGTATGGACCACGCAGTTCACGTCCGGCCGGGCCGCCAGGATCGCACTGTGGATCACATAGCCTGCCGCATTGGCGCCGCCGATATCCTTCAGATCCCGGATCGGCATCTTCACCAGACTGTCGGGCGTGATCTCGTCGAACATATAGCCAAACGGATTGATCAGGAACGCACTCTCACCCGGCACGCGCACGGAGGCGTGCGTATAGATCGTATCGTCCATCCCAAAGTGGGCGAGAAGACGATAAAGCGCCGTCAAGTTCAGCCGTGCCTCTTGTTCTGTATTGACTTCTATGAAGCCGGCAACTTTGTCCTTTACTTCCATTTTACGCTCCACAACTATTGCCCTCATCGAGCACGCATCAATTCAGGTGTACAGGAATGACTTTCTCGATCCTGGCCCGCTGCCACCGCACGGGGCGGCTGGGGGTCGCAGGCACGACTTCAAGCATCGCCTTCGGCGGCCGCTGCCCCTATGGCCGGAGCGGCCTCGGCGTCGTCGCGACCCAGAACCGCACCGATCCCACGATCGGCCCGAGAGTGCTGGACCAGCTCGCCGCCGGCTTCGGTGCCGGCGCCGCCCTCGATGCCGCCATGGCGGCGACGCTTCATCCCGAATGGCGCCAAGTCGCGGTGATGGACGCCGCGGGTGGCATCGCCACCTTCAACGGCGCGCGCTGCAGCGGCATCCACGCCGAAGCACGGGGCACCGCGGCGGTGGCGCTCGGCAACATCCTGGCGAACCCGGGCGTGCCTGCCGCCATGCTCGCCGCCTTCGAGGCGGACGCCGGCCCGGTGCTCGAAGACCGGCTGATCGCAGCCCTCCGCGCCGGGCTCGCCGCCGGTGGCGAGTTGAAGCCACTGCGCTCCGCCGCGCTGATCACCGTCAGCCACGATCCCTTCCCGGACAGCAACCTGCGCATCGACAGTGCGGAAGACCCGATCGGTGCGCTGGACGACCTGTGGCACGAATGGCAGGACATGGCACCGCGCTGCCGGCTCTGGGCCTATGACCCGGGGGCGGCCTGATCCCGGTGTTTCCGGTGCCGTTCCCCGCGCGCCGTCATATGGCCGGGGAACGGGCATCGCTCAGGCGCGCTCGGCCTCGGCGGCCGCGGCACGGTCCTGTTCCGCCATGCGCACGACGCGGGCATAGGCGACACGCAGATGGTCCCGCATGGCCATTTCGGCCATGTCCGGATTGCGCGAGCGGATCGCAGTCGCGATCAGCGTGTGATCGTCCACCGCCTTGCGGGTATCGCCCGGTGTGTAACGCTGGAGGATATGGGGGCTGGCGAAGATCTCGCGATAATCGCCGATCAGCCGCTCCAGCCGGGGGGCATGGGCGGCCTTCGAGATGGTCAGGTGGAATTCGCTGTTGATGCGGGCGCGGCCGGTCACATCGGCGCGATCGGCCTTCTGGCTCTCGTCCGCGAGGGCGACCACCCGCTCGATCTCCTCGTCGGTGGCCCGCATGGCGGCGAGGCGGGCGGCGAGCCCTTCGAGCGATTCCCGGATGTAATAGATGTCCAGGAATTCGATCACCGGATCGACCACCTCGATCCCGGTGCCCTTGGCGCCGATGCGCACCAGTCCGTCCTGCACCAGGCGGGCGAAGGCATCGCGCACCGGGGTTCGGCTGACGTCCAGCAATTGCGCGATGGCGACTTCCGTGAGGCGTTCGCCCGGCGCGAATTCGCCTTTCAGGATCGCCGACCGCAGCCTCTCGTAGGCCTGGGCCGAACTGGTCTTGGCGCTCTGGATCCGCCAGCCGTCCAACTTGGCTTCGCTCATGCAGCCTCCCCCTTGCTCACTTGCCCCTCGCCCGCCGCGCTGTCGGCATCGTCGATCCCGGCGATGCGCCGGGCCCGCGCGACCGAGTCGGTGCGATCATATGTTGCATAGAGTGCCGCTTCCTGGGCGAAAATCGGCGTCTCCGCGAACAACTGATAGGCCTGGGTGCGCCCGGCATAGCCGGATGCGCTGAGTTCACGGGCGAGATGCAGCGCCCTGATGCGCGAGATGGCATCGCAGTCGCCGGCCTGGAAGAATTTCAGGATATCGGCGCGCGACGTCGGATCGGCCAGCATCGCCTCGTCCGGCAGCATGACCGCCTGGCCGCCGACGATCTCGCGCAGCAGATGGACCATCTGGTTGTAGGTCTGCGAGCAGAAGATCCGGCCCGCGTTCTGGATCGATTGGTTCGGCATCACGAAGCCCGAGCGCGTGACCTCGCAGTCCGCCTCGGCGGCGAGGAGGAAGGCCTCGATCGTCTTCTTGTGCATCATGAGCTGGCTGATCTTGGAACGGATGGGCGGGATGTTGCCCGTGCCCGATTGCTCGGCGACAAGCAGCGCCGTGCCGACCAGCAGATCCGCCTTGGCAAGTCAGCGCGCCAGATAGCCCTGGGCCGCCCAGCGGGTGAATTCGCTGCGCATCAGCGCGGCGAGCTTGGGCTGGCGGCTGAAGATCACGTTTTCCCAGGGGATCAGCACCTTGTCGAAGACGATCAGGGTGTCGACCTCGTCGAAATTCGCGGTCAGCGGATATTCGAAACTATTCGCCCGTCCGCCGCCGCCGGCATATTGCGGCATCCGGCAGATGTGGCGGACGCCCGGCGCGTTCAGCGGCACGATGCAGGAAACGGCGTAGTCGCGGTTCTCTTCGATCCAGGCGCCCACCGTCGGCTTGATGAAGGCGACATGGGCATAGGGTGCGCCGGTCTCGAACTTGGCGCCGGAGATGACGATGCCGGCGTCGGTCTCCTCGACCACCCGGAGATAGAGATCCAGGTCCTTCTGCTGGTAGGGCTGCTTCGCGCGGTCGCCCTTCGGGTCCGTGTTGCCCGACGTCATGAACAGGTTTTCGCGCTGGAGGCGATCCAGCCAGCGGGCGCTGTTCTCGGCATAGCGGGTGTCGAAGGCGTCGAGCAGATCGCGTCGGTCCTGGATGACGAAGAGCGGGGTCACCGTCTCGTCGCCGAAGCGGTCCATGGTCGGGCAGACACGGTCGAGGATGAGGCCGGTCATCTTCCGGCGTAGCGCCAGATCCTCGTGGCTCTCGGGGATCTTGTAGAAGCGCGAGCCGGTGCCGCCGTCGGCCAGCGGGAAGGTCATGATGTCCCGCGTCGCCGGATCCTCGTGCAGATCGTAGATGCGGGAGACCGCCTCGACCATGGGAGCGAAGGCCGGATGGCTGGCGACATCCTCCACCTTCTCCCCACTGACCCAG
>JAYSCC010000016.1:0-16921 GCA_041915065.1 Zavarzinia sp. | reverse complement strand
CAGCCGGCCACCAGCGAGCCCACGGCATTGCCGAGACCGATCAGGCCGAGGGCATCGGCCCCAACCGCCGGGGCGATGCCGCAGAAGGCCAGAAAGGCGGGCAGATGCACGGTGATATACATGAGCTGGAAGCCGCAGGCGAAGAAGGCCACGGTCATGGCGAGAAAGCCCGGATGGCGGAGCGCTTCGGCCACGGCGGCACCAATGCCCTGGACCGGGGTGGCCCGAACCGGCGCCGCGTCCGCCGCCGCCCCGCGGCCGAGCAGGGTGCCCAGGACCGCCATGGCGAGGGCGACGAGGGCAAAGGCTGCCGCCGCCATGCGCCAGCCCGGCCCCGCGATCAGATGCTGGCCGAGCGGCGCGATCAGCAATGTGGCGAGCGATCCCGCGGCCGAGACGACGCCCAGCACCGGCACCCGCCGGGCCGGCGAGACGATCCGGGCGACCGCCCCGAAGAGGACGCCGAAACCGGTCCCCGCGATGCCCACGCCGACCATCAGCCCGGCCCCGGCGCCGAGCCCGGCGAGCGGCGGCCCATAGGCGAGGAAGCCGAGGCCGAGGGCATAGACGAGGGCGCAGCCGATCACCACCGGCCGCGCCCCGAAACGGTCGCCCAACGCGCCGACGACCGGCTGCGCCAAGCCCCAAACCAAGCTCTGCACCGCGAGGGCGAAGCCGAATTCGCCCGCCGTGGCACCGCCCTCGGCCGCGATCGGCGGCAGGAACAGGCCGAGACTCTGGCGGATCCCCATGCTGACGGAAAGGATCGCCGCCGCCGCCCCGATCACCAGAGCCGGGGCCAAGCCGCGGCGGGAGGCCGGCTTCGAAAGGGCGAATGGTAACATGAGGGATCTCCTGGTCACCGGCGCGGCCCAGCCGTCAGCCCCAGCTCGAAAGTCATTTCCGGCCCCACCGCCCCGTCCCGTCCGAAGCCGCAGCGGCGCAACAGGTTGAGCGCCCGGCCGTTGTCGGCCCGGACATGGGCGAGCAGCCGGCGCTGCCCCGCCGCCAAGGCCCGTCCGGCCGCCCGCCGCGTCAGGGCGAGGCCGATCCCCCGGCGTTGCAGGTCGGAGCGCACCACGATGGCGAATTCGGAGGCCCCGCCCCCCAACCCGGCGAGCAGAGCGGCCCCGGCCAGCACCCCGCCGCGCCAGACCCCGATCGGCTGAAATCCGGGCCCGGCCGGCGCCAGCAGGGGAGCGATGCGCTCCGGTGCGACCAGGCGCCCGAAACGGCTCCAGACATCCTCCCGCGTCAGCGCCGCCGCGAAATCGTCGAGCGCCGCATCCGGCCGCAAGGGGCCGAACGACAGGGACGAAAAGACCGGCGCCGGCACCCGCCACGCGGGTTCGCGCCAGTCGAGGGTCAGGCGGTTCTGGGTGATCATGGGCGGACCTCCGGTCGAATGCCGCCCCATCATCGCCAGCGCGAAAACCCGGCACGACCGCGGATTTCGCACCTGCGGAAGAGCAACGCTCACCCGTCCGCCGTCCCCTCGGCAACACGTCACGCATTGACCCAGGTCATGGCCCGTCGGCCGTGGTGTGCTTCAGTGGCCCGCGGCAGGCCGATCGCTGGGCTCTGCCGTCATAAAGCACGTCGTCCAAGAAAGATCCTCGCCCGCCGGGACGCCCAAGTCCCGCAGCCGGTGAGGCATAACGATAACGGAGACACGCTCATGCGAAATCGATTGAAGGAAAATATTGTCATATCGGGTGTCGGCTGCTCGCGCTTCGGCGACCTGCTGGAGACCCCCGAACTCAAGGGACTGAGCATTCAAGAACTGACGGCGCGCGCCGTCAGGGAAGCACTCGACGATGCCGGCCTGTGCGGGCAGGACGTAGACGCCGTCTTTGCCGGCAACGCCATGGTCCACAGCTCGCAAATACCTGGAACCTATTCGCAACTCTCGAAATGGACCGGCACGCAGTTCAAGGCCGGCGTCCATTTCGAAGCCCAATGCTCGACCACCAATGTCGGCGCCGTGCTCGCCGCGATGTCGGTCGCGGCCGGCGTCTACGACACGGCGCTGGTCTACGGGTTGGAGACCACGCGGACGAAAGTGAAGGGCTTCAGCCCTTACGAACGCGAGCCGATCTCCCACCAACAGACTTGGCTGTGGACCGACATGGCGGTCAACCAAGCCTATAGCGTGCCCCAGGGCTACGACATTTTTTCGACCTACAACGGCCTGGTGGCGCTCGGCTACTGCCGCAAATACGGCCTTTCGATCGAAGAATTCGATCGCGGCATGTTCGAACTGTGCCGCACACGGCGCCTGCACGGTTCGATGAACCCCAAGGCCAACATCCAGGAGAAACTGGAAGACCGCGCCAACAAGGAAGGCTTCGCCGATCCTTACGATTACTGGCGCTCCGACAAGCACAACCCCTTCGTCTCCTGGCCGTCTCGCCTGCTGAGCCTGGTGACGACCGCCGACGGCGCCTCGGCCATGGTCATCACCCGCGCCGATCTCGCCAAGGGCGGCAAGTCGAAGCCCGTGGGCTTGAAGGGCTTCGGCATCAGCTACAGCGACCTGCCCTGGTACGGCGAAGACCCGACCTATTGGGAATTCGACCGGCGGGCGGTCGATACCGCCTTCGACATGGCGGGCATCAAGGCCGCCGACATCGGCTATCTGCACACCCACGACTGCTCGCATATCTCCAGTATCTGCACCGCCGAGACGATCGGCTATCTCGACCACGGCAAGGGACTTCAGGCGGCGCAGGAGGGCCGTCTCCGCTTCGACGGCGACCGGCCGATGTCGACCCACGGCGGGCGCCATGCCTTCGGGCACGCCTGGGGTGCCAGCGCCGGCACCGACACCTACGAAGCCGTGCTCCAGATGCGCGGCCAGGCAGGCGCCCGGCAGATCCCCAAGGTGCCGGAAATCTCGGTCATTCATACCCACGGCTACGCCATGATCGGCACCGTGGTCGTGCTGGAGGGAATCTGACATGGCCGCCACCGCCGAACAGCCGAGCGCACTCCGCTCCTATTATGAAGGCCTCGCCAAGGGTGTCTTCCGGGCCATCACCTGCAAGGACTGCGGGCGTTACACCTTCCCGCCGACCGGCTGCTGCGAGCATTGCGGCAGTTGGAACGTGGCGCCGGTCGAGTTGAGCGGGGAGGCCACGCTCCTCTTCGCGACCCACAACATCGCACCGGCCTGCCACCCCCGCTTCGAGAAGATCGCCCCCTATGTCTACGGCCACCTGCGCCTGAAGGAGGGGCCGATCGTGCAGGCGATCGTCGTCGGCGCCAAGGCGACGCCGGAAGACCTCGGCCGCCTCTTCGCGCGGGGTCCGGTCCCTGCCAAGGCTGAGACGCTGCAGATGGACGACCTGCCGGTCCTGGCCTTCCGCATCGCCCCCTGAGCGGACGAAAAGACAAGGCGGGGTGGCCTCCCGGGGCCGCCCCGTCCCGCGCTCCAAAAAAAAACGCGCCGGTTCGGAATAAACCGCCCTCGCCTCCGGTCTTGATCCCTGTGCGGCCGCTGCCGCCAGCGCCAAACCGGAGCGAGACATGACAAATCCCTATCAAGACCCCGCCGGCCCGACCCGGCGCCGCCTCCTCGAATGCATGGGCTGGGCCGGTACCGGCCTGCTGTGGAGCCTGCAGGCCGGTGTTCCGGCCGCCGTCGGGCTGCATTCCGCCGCCGCCGGCGCCGCCACCGCACAGGGCTTCAGCTTCCTCCAGATCAGCGATACCCATGTCGGCTTCGACAAGCCGGCCAATCCGGATTCCCTCGGCACGCTGCGCGAGGCGGTGGCGCGGATCGCGGCGCTGCCGGTCAAGCCCGCCTTCGTCGTCCATACCGGCGACGTCAGCCATCTCTCCAAGGACGCCGAATTCGACCTCGCCTCCCAGGTCCTCGGCGAAATCGGCCTGCCCATCTTCTTCATCCCCGGCGAGCATGATTTCGTCGACGAAGGCCAGGGCAAGGCCTATCTGTCCCGCTTCGGCAAGGGCACCAAGGGCAGCGGCTGGTACAGTTTCGAGCAGAACGGCGTCCATTTCGTCGGCCTGAACAATGTCGCCGACCTGAAGGCGGGCGGCCTCGGCAACCTGGGCGACGAACAGCTCGCCTGGCTGGAGGGCGACCTCGCCGGTCTGTCGTCCTCGACCCCGGTGGTGGTGCTGGGTCATATCCCGCTCTGGACCGTGAACGAGGCCTGGGGCTGGGGCACTTCCGACGCCGCCCGGGCGCTCACCGCGCTCCGCCGTTTCGGCTCGGTCACCGTGCTGAACGGCCATATCCATCAGGTGATGACCAAGGTCGAAGGCAATATCGCCTTCCACACCGCGCGCTCGACCGCCTTCCCCCAGCCGAAGCCCGGCGAGGCGCCCTCGCCCGGGCCGCTGAAGGTCCCGGCCGAGGAACTACGGAAGTATCTCGGCATCGCCACCGTCGAACTGCGCCGCGGCGACGACCGGCTGCCCATCGTCGACTACCCGCTCGCCTCGTGATCCCGAAGGAACCCGTCATGATCCATCTGCCGCCCGGCCTGCGCCCGGCCGCCGCCGTCCTCTCGCTCTGCCTGGCCGCCCCGATCGGCGCCCAGGCGGCGGAGGTGAAGGTCGCGATCTCCAATTTCACCTTCACGCCCGCGGTGGTGACGGTGGCGCCCGGCGATACCGTCACCTGGGTCAACGAGGACGACACGCCGCACAGCGTGGTCGCGGCCGACAAGAGCTTCCGCTCCGCCGCCCTCGACACCGACCAGAAGTTCAGCATGACCGTGGCCGGCCCGGGGGAGATCGCCTATTTCTGCGGCCTTCTTCCCCATAGGACCGGCACGGTGGTGGTCCGCTGAGGCTGCGGTCGGGGGCGGCGCGTACCCGGCGCCGCCCCCGCCGCGAACCTCCATCAGGCCCCCCCCCCGTGCCCGGACCATGCCGATGACCATCCCCTATGCCGCGTCCTTGCGGCCACCGCCGCTCGCCGGCCTGACGCGGCTCGCCCGGTGCCTGTTCAGCATGGCTGCCGCCGGCCTGGCCGCCGCGGGTCGGAGCCGCGGCCGGGCGGAGGAACGTTTCGCCGCCCTGGTGCTGCCCCATCTCGACGCCGCCTATAATCTCGCCCGTTACCTGACACGCAGCGCCGATGCCGCCGACGACGTGGTGCAGGACGCCTTCCTGCGCGCCTTCCGGGGCTTTGCCGGCTATCGCGGCGGGGCGCCACGGGCCTGGCTGCTGGCGATCGTCCGCAACTGCTGCCGCGACTACGCCCTGGAGCGCGGCCGCCTTCGCCTGGCCGAGACGCCGAAAGACGCTGTGGGCGACGATGAGCCGGGCCAACCGCTGTGGAGCTCGCCGTCCGATAATGCCGAGGAGCAACTGATCCGCCGCAGCGAGGCCGAAGCGGTGCGCCGCACGATCGAGGAATTGCCGCTGCCGCTCCGCGAGGTCCTGGTGCTCCGCGAATTCGAGGATCTGAGCTATGCCGAACTGGCGGAGGCGATCGGCGCCCCCGTGGGCACCGTGATGTCCAGGCTCGCCCGGGCGCGGGAGCGTTTCGCCGCCGCCTGGCGCCGCCGCCTCGAACGTGTGGAGGTCACGCTATGACGGCCCCCTGCTCCGAACGGCGCGAGCGCCTGCATGCCTATGCGGACGGCGAATTGCCGCCGCGCGAGGCCACCGAGTGCCGCGACCATGTCGCCACCTGCCCGGGCTGCGCCGCCGCCCTGGCCGAGATCGCAGCCTCGCGCCGCCTGCTGGCCGCCGAGGGTCTGCGCTGGACGGCACCGGCCGGCCTGCAACGCCGCGTCGCTGCCGCCATCGCCGAAGAGGCTGCCAGCAGTCGCCGGGGAAAAAGATACGGCCTTGGCCGCCTGCTCGACCGCCTGGGGCGCTGGAGCCTGCTGCCGGCCGCCGCCGCCCTGGCCGCCTCGCTGCTGATCCAGGTGATACCGCAGGGCCCGGGCGACAGCCTGGCGCAGGAGGTGGTGGCCGGCCACATCCGCTCCCTGTTGGCCGATCACCTGACCGATGTCGCCACTTCCGACCAGCACACGGTGAAACCCTGGTTCAGCGGCCGCGTCGATTTCGCCCCGCCGGTGGTCGACCTGGCCGACCGCCAGTTCCCCCTGGTCGGCGGCCGGGCGGATTATCTCGACGGCCGGGTGGTCGCGGCGCTGGTCTACCGGCACGGCGGCCATGTCATCAATCTCTTCGTCTGGCCGGCGCCGCCGGCACCGGACCACGCCCGGACGGTCGACGGCTACAGCCTGTTCGCCTGGAGCCGGGCGGGCCTCAGCTTCTGGGCCGTCTCCGACGCCGAGCCCGTGGTGTTGGAGGAATTCAAGGACGACTTCACCGCCCGCGCCCCGCAGTGACGCGCCCGGCGGCGAAATCCGCCAGGGCGGCGGCGACCTCTTCCGCGATCGACGGATCGGCGGTCAGCACGGGATAGAACTTCAGGCGTGGCGGCTCGATCACCGAAGTGCTGTGGCAGAGCACGCCGTGATGGAACAGATGAGATGCCGCGGCTTGCGCGGTTTCGGCGTCATGAAAGCCGAGGGTGACGATGCCGCCCAGGATCGTGCCGGGCAGAAAGACCTCCGGATAGTCGGCACAGAGCGCGCCGAAGGCTGCCCGGAAGGCGTCGGACAGGCGCCCCACGCCCTCGAGGAAGGCGGGACGGCCGGTGATTTCCAGGATCTTGCTGCCGACCACGCAGGCCAGTTCGTTGCCGCCCATGCTGCTGGCGAAGCCGTATTTGTGGCTGTTGATGCAGTCGTCGTAGATCGCCGTGGTGGTCAGCACCGCGCTGACCGGATAGGCGCCGCCGCCGAGGCCCTTGCCCAGGATCAGGATGTCCGGCGTCACCCCCATGTGCTCGGTGAGCCAGAAGCGGCCGGAACGGCCGAGGCCGGTCCGCGTTTCGTCGACGATCAGCAGGGCGCCTCGGGCATGGCACAGCGCGGCGACGGCCTGGAGGAAGGCGGGATCGGCCGGAATCCAGGTCTCGTAATCATAGGCTTCCAGGATCACCGCGCCGACATCGGCGGTGAGCAGGGCCTCGATCGCATCGACGTCGTTGTAACGATCGAAGAAACGGCCGACCGGATTGGCCTGGCCGTAATGCTCCATGATGCCCTCTTCGACCGAGCCGGTGACCATGGCCGAAAAGCCGGCATGGCCGTGATAGCCGTGGCGATAGGCCACCACATGCCGGCGCCCGGTGACGCGGCTGGCGAATTGCACCGCGAGGTCGATCGAGGCGGTGGAGCTCAGGGTGACCACGCTCCGGTTCAGCGACGGATGCGGCGCCAGCGCAGCCAGCCGGTCCTGGAAGTCGAGCAGGGTCGGGGTCGGAAAGAACCAGATGCCACTGTCGAGGCCGGAATCCATCGCCTTCCGCAGGGCGTCGAAGACTTCCGGATTGCGATGCCCCAGGCTGTGCACACCGCCGGTCAAGGCGCAGTCGAGCAGCCGGCGGTCGCCTTCAATATCCCAGATATAGGCGCCTTCCCGCTTGCCGAGCACGAATTCCATGCCGCGTTCCCGGGTCCGCCGGGCGAGTGCCCGCCAGGAGCGCGCCTCGAAGGCATCGTAGATTTCCTTGCTCGTCGTCATCGTGCTGAACTTTCGAAGGATAATACCGAGAGGCGCGTCAGCGCCGGGCCGCAACCACAGCCGTTACGTCGATTTCGATGCCGGCGCCGAGCAGCAGGTCGGCGACGGCGATGCAGGTGCTGGCCGGCGGCGCCGCGCCGAAGACTTCGGTTCGTACCTTGGCGAAGGCGCCGTAATCAGAGAGATTGCGCAGGTAGACCGTGACCTTGGCGATGTCGCGCAGCCCGCCGCCGCACCGCGCCAGGGCGGCCTCGATATTGGCGAAACATTGCCGGGTCTCGGCCTCGACCCCGCCGGGCACGAGATGGCTCGGCGTGTCGCGGCCGATCTCGCCGGACAGGATGACCAGGTCGCGGTCGCCCAGCGGCACCACGGCGCCCGCGGCGAAGCCCTTGTCGCCGTCGTTCCGGAAAAGCTCGAAGCAGGAAGGTGTGGTCATGATGGCCTCGCCGGGGTCAGAGCGGCATGTCGTCGGTCGATCCGTGGTCCGGCCGGCCCGAACTGACGGAAACGATGATGGCGTCCTCCTCGCCCTCGGAGATCAGGACGTGACGAAGCCCGCTGTCGTAATAGGCGCTCTCGCCGACCTGGAGGGTGACCGGGCGGTAGTTCTCGACATAGACGGTGATCGCCCCCCGCATGACGCAGACGAATTCCTCGCCGTCATGGGTGGTCCATTCCTCGACCGGCGGCACCTCGTGCTGGGTGATCTGCGCCGTCATCGGGAACATGTCCTTGTTCAGGAGGTCGGTCGCGTGCAGATGCATGATGGCGTTCCCGGTTACATGTTTGACCGTCTGTCCGGTCAGGGTGGCGGTGCGGCGGCCTTTGGCGGCGGAACGCGCTTCCGGTACGGAGGCGCCGGTGACTTCGCCGAGGTCGAGCGCGCCCAGGATGCGGCGGAGCGTGTTGAAGCTCGGCGTCGCCTTGCCGTTTTCGATCTTCGACAGCGTGCCGATCGAGACGCCGGACATGTCGGCGATGTCCTGCAGGGTCTTGTCGTGGCGCTTGCGATAATCGGCCAGCGCGGCGCCCAGGTTCGGCTCGCCGTCCGGTCCCAGGGTCAGGATGTCTCGCGCCATCGGGTTTCCTCTCTCGTTCTGCCGCCATCGCCCGCCGTCAGTCGGGCGTGTCGATCATATAATTGCCGTAACGGTCGGCGACCGCGACCTGGCCGTCGAGCAGCAGCAGGGTCGTCGTCGCCTCTTCGATCAGGGCCGGGCCGGCGACCGCCGCCCCCTCGCCCAGCCGCCCGCCGTCGTAGACCGGCAGGGTTACGAAGCCTTTGCCCAGGTGGACCGGACGGCTGCGCACCGGCAGCACCGGCCCTTCCTGCCGCGGCAGGCTGACGCCCTGACGGCCCCGGCCGCCGGTATCACCATTCGCGCGCACTTTCCAGGTGGTGAATTCGACCACGTCGTCCGGGTCCTTGATCGTATAGATCCGCTCGTGCTGGGTGTGGAAGGCCTCGGTCAGGCGTTTCAGGTCGGTGGCGGCGAGCCCGCCCGGCCCGCGCTCGAAACCGACCTCGATGTCCCACGACTGGTAGAGATAGCGGCCCTGGAAGGCGAAGGTGAAGGAACGCGCGGCTTCCGCCACGCCGGCCCGTGCCAGGAAATCGTCACCCCGCGCGATCAGGGACTTCAGCAGTTCCTCGACCGCCACGGCATCGAATTTCTGGCTGGTCTGGTAGAGCGTCGCCGTCTCTTCCCAGCGGATGTCCGAAAGCAGGCCGCCATAGGCGCTGAGCCCGGCCGCCAGCTTCGGCACCATGAAGCGGCGGATGCCGACGATCCGCGCCATGTCGGCGATATGGCAGGCGGTGGCGCCGCCGCCGCTGATCATCAGGCTCTCGCGCGGGTCGATGCCCTCGTTCACCGTGATGTCTTCGATCGCGCCGATCATGGCGTGGTTGATGGTCGTATAGATCGCCCAGGCCGCCTCGGCGATACCGACACCGAGCGGTTCGGCCAATGTGGCGATCGCCGCTTCCGCCTTGGCGCGGTCGAGCTTCATGCGCCCGCCCAGGAAATAGTCGGGATCGATGATGCCGAGCACCAGATTGGCGTCGGTCACCGTCGGCCGCGTGCCGCCGCGGCCGTAGCAGGCCGGGCCCGGATAGGCGCTGGCACTATGCGGGCCGACGCGCAGCAAGCCGCCCGCGTCGATCCAGGCGATCGAGCCGCCGCCAGCGCCGATCGAGCGGACGTCGATCTTCGGGATGCCCAGCATCTCATAGCCGAAGGTCGATTCGGGGCTGACCACGATCTGGCGGTCGCGGATCGCCGAGACGTCGAAAGTGGTGCCGCCCATGTCGACCACGATCGCGTTGGTCTCCCCCGTCAGGGCGAGGCCGGCGACCGGCGCCAGCGTCGGCCCGGACATGACGCTGTAGATCGGCCGGCGCATGATCTCTTCGGGCGGCATCATGCCGCCGACGCAATTGGCGATCAGCAAGCCGCGCTGGTAACCCGCCGCGCGCAGGGCGCCGTCGAGCTTGCTGACATAGGAGACCATGACCGGATAGAGCGAAGCGTTGATCGCCGCCGAAATGGTACGGCGATATTCGCGCGGGATCGGGTTGATCTCATGGCTCAGGGTGACCGGAATTTCCGGCCATTCGCGCGCGATGATGTCGCGCACCGCCCGTTCATGGGCCGGATTGGCGATCGACCACAACAAGGCGACAGCGATGGCATCGACGCCGCAACGCCTGAAATAGGCGACCGCGTCGATCACGTCCTGTTCCGACAGGGGTTGCAACTCGCGGCCCATGGAATCGAGCCGGCCGCGCACCTCGAAGGTGCGGTTGCGCGGCACATAGGGCTGCGGATAGTCGACATGGACGGAGAAGGCGCGTTTGCGCGGGGCTTCCCGGATGGTCAGCACGTCGGGATGCCCGGCATTGCAGATCAGGCCGACCGGCGCCGTCTTGCCTTCGACCAGGGCATTGGTCGAGACCGTGGTGCCATGGACGATGAGGTCGTTCCGTTGCAGGAAGTCGTGCAGCGACAGGCCGTAATGCTCCGCCGCCAGGGCGAGGGCGTTCATGAAGCCCTTCTCGAATTCGCCCGGCGTGGTCGGCGACTTGAAAATGTCGAGGCCGGTTTCCGGGGAATAGACCACCAGGTCGGTGAAAGTGCCGCCGATGTCGATGCAGGATGAAAACATCACCATTCCCCGTTACTTCGAAACGTCGGAGGAAGCACGCCGCCGGGCCAGGCGGCGGGCCAGCAGCGGTCCCGCCTCGGCATCGCCGAACAGCCCGTCACGGCGATAGAGCAGGATCACCAGCATGATCAGCGACAGCGCCACTTCCTCGAGCCCGGGCCGCGCGGCGACCGTGGTGCCGAAGAACTCGATGCCCTGTTCCAGGCTGCGGAAGAATTCCGAGACGGCGGAGAGCACGAGGACGCCGGCGACGGCGCCCGAAAGGCTGCGCATCCCACCCACCACCAGCATGGCGAGGGTGATGAAGGTCTTGGCCAGGAAGAAGGTATTGGCGGTCACCGTGCCCAGGTAATGGGCGAATTCGACGCCGGACAGGCCGCAGATCACGGCGCTCAGCACGAAGGCGATCAGGCGTTCGCGGGTGATGTCGATGCCGATCGATTCCGCCGCCACCTCGTTCTCCCGCGTGCAGCGGAGCAAGGCGCCGCGCCGGGTCTGCTGGTACCAGGCGGCGACCACGACCACCGCCACCGCGACGGCCAGCGCCGACCAGATACCGGTCGCCAGCGGCAGGCCGACCAGGGCCTGGCGCCCGCCGGTCACGGCCTTCCAATTCTGCGCCACCGTATGGACGATGATCAGCAGCGCGAAGGCCGCCATCGAAGGGGCCACCCCGCGGAGCCGCATGATCGGTCCGCCGGCCACCAAGGCGACCAGGCCTGAGGCGAGCGCCCCGATCCCCGCCGCGAGCGGGACCGGCAGTTGCACCTGGGCGAGCCAGTCCGGCAGGGCGAGCAGTACCGCCTTCTTGGCCGGCGGCAGGGTCAGCACGGCCGAGACATAGGCGCCGATGGCCAGGAAGGAAATATGGCCGAAGGAGGTCACACCGGAATTGCCGATGAAGACATAGAGACCCACGACCGCGGTCACCAGGATCAGCGTTTCGGTCACCACGCGCTGCATGGCGGGCGCCGTGAAGCTGGCCACCACGGCGACCAGGAGGAGCACACCCGCCAGCACGAGCGGGGTCGCCCAATCATATCTGCCGCCTCGCATCACACGCGCTCCCGATTGCCCTTGCGGTAGACGAGACCCTGCGGGCGGCCGATCAGGAAGGCCAGGAACAGGGCGAAGAGGAAAGCCTCGCGGTAGAGGCGGAGATCGGGCGGCAGAAAGGCCTGGAGGCAGACCGAGATGACGCCGACCACGAACCCGCCGAGCGCCGCGCCGATCAGCGAGCCCATGCCGCCCACGACGACGGCGACGAAGGCGATCAGCACGAAATCGACCCCCATCTCGTAGGAAGCGGTGCCGGAGCGGGCGATCTGGTAGAAGCCGATGAAGGCGGCGAGCACGCCCGAGATCGCAAAGGCGGCAGCAATGATCCGGTCCGCCCGGATGCCGACCAGCCGGGCCATGGTGAAATCCTCCGCCGCGGCGCGCATCTGGATGCCGAGCGGGATCCGGTGGAAGAAGACGATCAGGGCGCCGAGCAGGCTCAAGGTAACCGCGATGGTGGCGACTTCGAGCCAGGGCAGGCGAAGCTCGCCCATCTCGATGCTGGCGCCGAGTTCGGGCAGGAAGGAGATGCCGATCGGCCGTGCCCCGAAGACCAGCATGACGACATGCTGGATCAGGTAGGAGACGGCGAAGGACGTGACCAGAAGGGTCGCTGAATTGGCGTTGCGGAGCGAGCGGAAGGCGACCCGTTCCATGATCAGGGCGACCACCACGGCGGCAACCACGCCGCCGCCGAGCTGGATGATCAGCGGCTGACCGTCGAGCAGATAGACAGTGAAGCCCGCAGTGGTGATCAACTCGCCATGGGCGAAATTGATCAGCCGCATGATCGAGAAGATCAGGCCGACGCCGAGGGCCGCCAGGGCATAGATGGCGCCGAGGTCGATGGCGTCGATCGCGGTCTGCACCAGGTTCATGCGACACCCCCGAAATAGGCCTGGTCGAGGTCCGGCTGAGCGCGCAATTCGGCCGTCGTCCCGGCCAGCACGACCCGGCCGGTTTCGAGCACATAGGCGCGGTCGGCGGCGCGAAGGGCGAGCTGGATATTCTGCTCGACCACCAGGATGGTGACGCCCTGATCGCGGAGCCGCGCGATGACGTCATAGACCGCCTGGATCACCAGGGGGGCGAGGCCGAGCGAAGGCTCGTCGAGCAGCAGGAGCTTGGGCGACGACATCAGGGCGCGGGCGATCGCCAGCATCTGCTGTTCCCCGCCGGAGAGCTGGCCGGCCCGCTGGCGGAAACGCTGGCGGAGGATTGGGAACATCTCGAGCATGGCTTCCAGCGTCGCCTCGACCGCGGCCCTGCCATCGCGCCTTGGCGTCGCGCCCAGGCGGATATTCTCGCCCACGGTGAGGGAACCGAAGATGTGGCGGCCTTCCGGCACCAGGGCGATCCCCTCGGCCACCAGGCGTTCCGGCGATCGGCCCTTGATCGACTGGCCGCGCAGCGTGACATCGCCCGAGGCCGGGGTGACCAAGCCGGCGATGGTCCGCATCAGGCTGGACTTGCCGGCGCCATTGGGGCCGATCACGGCGACGATCTCGCCCTCCGCCACCGTGACCGCGATGCCTTTCAGGGCGGCGATGCTGCCATAAGAGACGTGGAGATCGTCGATGCGCAGAAGCTCGCTCATGCCGCATCTCCGAGATAGGCGCGGCGCACCACCGGATCCTGGCGAACCACCTCCGGTGTGCCGACGGCGATGGTCCGCCCCTGGTCCAGCACGTGGATGCGGTCGCAGAGCGAGAAGACCAGCGACATCCGGTGTTCGATCAGGATGATGCCGCAGCCGATCTCGCGCCGGATGCGGCGCACCAGTTCGGCGAGATCGTGGCATTCGCCGTCGTTGAGCCCGGCCGCCGGCTCGTCCATCAGCAGGAATTGGGGATCGGCGGCGATGGCCCGGCCGATGCCGGCCCGCCGCTCCGCCCCGAAGGGCAGGGTCCCGGCCGGCTGTTCCGCGACCGCGGAAAGGCTCAGCCAGTCGAGCACTTCGAGGGCGCGCTTCCGTGCCGCGGCCCGGCTGGCACCGGCCGCCAGGGCCGCCGCCTCGATATTGGCGATCACGGTGAGCCCCGGGAACAGCAGCACATTCTGGAAGGTGCGGGCGAGGCCGCTGCGGGCACGGCGCCAGGCGGGCCACGCGGTGACATCCTCGCCCGCCAGCCAGACCTTGCCATCGGTCGGCGGCTGGAAGCCGGTCAGGACGTTGACCAGCGTGGTCTTGCCCGCCCCGTTGGGCCCGATCAGGCCCAGGATCTCGCTCGGCGCCACGTCGAGCGTCACGTCGTCGACGGCGCGGATGCCCTGGAAGTCGACCGTGACACCGGCCACCCCGAGATGGTTGCTGCCGCTGCCGGCCCCTGTCACGGTCATCTCCCGCACCCGCGCCCGCCGCCTTACTTGCCGCTCGGCCCGAAGATGCCGACCACCTCACCCTGCTTGCCGTCCTTGATCTCCATGATCGTCATCTCGCGGGTGTTGTTGATGTGGACGTCGGGGGTGAAGCTGGTCGGGCCGACCATCAGGGGTTCGTCGTGGAAACCGTCGAGCACGGCGCGCACCTTGTCGGTGTCGAGGGTTCCCGCCTTTTCGACCGCGTGGACCCAGGCTTCGAGCACGCTGTAACCGGTGACGGCATTGGACTGCACGGGCAGGGCGCCGTATTTGGCCTTGAAGGTCTCGAAGAACTTGCGCATCGCCGGCCGCGGATCTGTACCGTAGAGCGAGCCGTAGGTGACGAAATACATATTCGTCAGGCCGGGCACGCCGCTCAGCCAGAAGTCACCGTCCCAGGAGTCGGAGCCCAGAATCGGCTGGGTCACGCCGGCAGCGCGGAGCTGCTTCACGGCCGAGACGCCGGGCGGCGGATAGGAGCTGACGACGATGAAGTCAGGCGCCTTGGGCAGTGACTTCAGGCGCGTGATCTGGGTCGAGATCTGCGGATCGTCGCCCTCGAAAGTATCCTGGCCCAGGAAGGCGCCGTCGCCCGCCAGTTCCTTCCAGCGCTTCTGGAACACGTCGGCAAAGGAGGCGTCGAAGGCGATGCCGAGGCCGAGCAGGACATAGGCGCTGCGATAGCCCTTGGAATAGGCCCATTCGGCCATGATCTTGGCTTCGGCAACATTCGAGGTCGCCATCGTATAGGCATTGGGGCCGATGCCGGCCGGGCCGAACTTGGGATCGCCGGCACAGGGCGAGAAGGCGATCAGGCCCTTCTCGTTGGCGATATTGGCGGCGGCCGAGCCGTAGTCGTAGTCGCAGGTGACGACTACCAGGGAGGCGCCCTTGTCGATCACGCTCTGCGCCGCGGTGGCGCCGTAAGCGATGTCGGACTTGGTATCGGCGGCGACCAGGGTGAGCTTCCGGCCGAGCACGCCGCCCTTGGCGTTGATGTCTTCGATGGCGATCTGCAGCGCCTTGTAGGGGCCGTCGTCATAGGGGGCGATATCGCCGCTCAGCGCGATCGCGGCGCCGATCACGATGGGATCGCCATCGGCCCTGGCCGGCGCCATGCCGAGGATGGAAGCAAGGGCCGCGAAGCCGGCCACCGCCAGACGGAATCTACGCATCGTTGAGCCTCTTCCACGCTGCTATGACGTCACCGGGATGGTTACGTCCGGACTGCTTCCCGACGCATCCGCGTCGTTTCCGCGGCATCGACGACATAGTCGACACCGTTTTCGGCGAGCGCGAGCGCCACGCCGAAGAGTTCCGCCGCCTTGTCCGGGCTGAACCAGCGCCGGTTGACGTCGAGGCAGACGAGATCCGGGTCGCGGACGAAGGGGTCGCCGTAACCGCCGCCGGCACAGCTCCGGTAGACCACTTCCTCGCCCGGCTGGAACCATTCCTGATGGAAATCGGGCAACCGCTTCAGGCCCTCGGGGGAGCGCTTCCAGCTCCCGCAGGTGGCACCGGCCTCGCCGCCCAGCACGCCCTTGGCCGGGAAAGTGCCGCCGTCGCCGCAGTAATAGACTTCGATCGCACCATCGAGCGAGCGATAGGACCCCTCGGTGCCCGGCGCGCCACACCATTGCCCGGCCCCGGCGGAATCGATGGCGACCCGGCGTTCCTCGAAGACCACGGGATACATGGCCTCGTTCACCTCGACCGAGTCGCAGATCATCACGCCGTTGCCGGACGACGCCTCATAGGTGAGCCAGCCGTCATGGCCGGACAGGCCGGGCCCGCCGGACAGCGCCATCATGAATTGCGTGACATAGGGCGTATCGTCACCGTGGCGGCGGTCGACGCCGGAGACGACGCCGAGGGCGGCCGAGAAATTGCCGCCGCCTTCCGCCATGCCATGGGGTGCGCCCATCTGGGTGAAGGAGCACTGCACGGCATTGGCTAGGCGTTCCATGCAGTTCGAGGTGGCGCAGGAAGTGCCGGCCGGATAGATGGGACGGCCGACGACACAGCCGTCGCGCAGCAGCGGCACGATCCGGCTGGCGCTGCCGTGGTTATGCGGCATTTCGGGATCGACATTGTAGAAGACGCCGATGCGGCAGGCCGCGATGGCACAGGCTTCCGACAGGTTGAGGCCGCCCTCGACCATGTCCGGATTGTCGCGCACATCGACCGTGACCAGGCCTTGTTCGGGATCGACGGTGACCACGGCCCGGATCGGAATGCCCTCGTCGGCGATGCCGGGCACCGGATCGTGGCGCACCTGATAGCTATAGGTGCCGGCCGGCAGCTTGCCGATCGCCGCGATGGCGCGCCTCTCACCATAGTCGATCCAGGCTTCGATGAAGGCGAGCACGGTGTCGCGGCCATAGTGCGCGACCAGTTCGCGCAGGCGGCGCTCGCCCGTCCGGCAGGCGCCGACCTGGGCCTGATAATCGCCATAGAAAATGTTGGAGACGCGGATCTTCTGGCGCGCGATCCGCATCACGTCCGCCTTGTCCTTGTAGCCTTCCTGGCAGCGGACGCAGGGAAAATGCACGCCCTCTTCATAGATGTTCTTGGCGAACGGCAGATAGGTGGTCGGCACCGGGGCGCCGATATCGGCATGGTGGGAACGCGCCAGGGTCCAGAACAGCGGCACGCCCTCGAAGAAGACCGGCACGCAGACCGTGAGATCGGCGTGATGGGTACCGCCGAAGAAGGGGCTGTTGTTCAGGAAGGCGTCGCCCTCCTC
>JAYSCC010000015.1:0-17160 GCA_041915065.1 Zavarzinia sp. | reverse complement strand
CGAGACGCCGCCCTGGCTCGCCCACAGCCTGTCGAAGATCTCGCCGCGGGAGACCGGGTGGTTGGCGTTGTGCATGAGCAGGGCCAGAAGCTCGGCCTCGCGCTGGGTCAGGCGGATGTGCACGGTGCCGAAATGGGCCTGGCGCGATTCGAGGTCGAGCACCAGGCGGCCGACGATGAGCCGCGTGTTCTCGTCCATGCCGACCGAACGGTGCAGCAGATGCGCACGCAGGCGGGCCACCAGCTCGTCGAACTGGAAGGGCTTCACGATATAGTCGTCCGCCCCGGCCGAGAGCCCGTCGGCCCGATCCGCCACCTCGTCCTTGGCGGAGAGGAAGAGGATCGGCCCGGTGTGGCCGTACTCCCGGAGCGTGCGGCAGACGTCGAGGCCGGAACCATCCGGCAGCACCATGTCGAGCAGCACGGCGCAGGGGTTGATGTCCTTGGTGGCGTCCAGCGCCATGGCGGCGCGGTCGACCACGGTGACGTCGAAGCCATCGGCCTTCAGGCCGCGCACCAGGATCGAGCCGATGTCGGGATCGTCCTCGACGAGCAGCAGGTTCATGGCGTTTCCTCCTGATCTTCGCCGTCCACCGCGTTGGCGGGTAGCAGAATGGTGACGGCAGTGCCGTCGGCGGCCTGCGGATTGGCAGCGAGGGCGATGCGCCCGCCATGGCGCGCCACCACCCAATGGGCGAGGGCGAGGCCGAGGCCGAAACCCGAAGGCTCGGCCGACTCGCGCCGGGCGAAGCGGCGGAACAGGCCGGGGCGGAGTTGTTCCGGAATACCGCAGCCATCGTCCGCCACGGTGATGCGCTGGCCTTCCGGCACCGCCTCGAGCGAAACATCGATGCGCTGTGCCCCCTTGGCGTGGCGGAGCGCATTGTCGATCAAGCCTTCGACCACCTGGCGCAGCCAGTCGCCGTCGGCCCGGGCGTGCTGGGGCGCCTCGGGCAGGGCGAGGTGCAGGGCGACGCCGCGGCGCCGGGCCTGGCCGGCCAGGCTCTCGACCGCCTCGGCCAGCATGGGGCCGAGGTCGATCCACTGGAAGAAGAGGTCGATCTCGCCGGATTCGGAGCGGGCGACGCGCAGCAGGTCCTCGACCCGGCGGTGCAGGCGAAGGGCGCGCTGGCGGATGGTGGCGAGCACGGGGCGCACCGTCTCTTCTGGGATGGTGGGCGAGCGGAGCGCCACGTCGCATTCGCCGAGCACGACGGTCAGCGGTGTGCGCAGCTCGTGCGAGACATCGGCGAAGAAGCGCCGGCGCGAACGGTCGATCGCGGCCAGGCGCTCGTTGGCGCGGGTCAAGTCGGCGGTGCGTTCGGCGATGATGCTCTCGAGGTCGGCGCGGTCCTGGGCAAGGCGCTGCTCGCGCCGGGCCAGCTTGGCCGCCATGCGGTTGAAGCGCGCGACCACGAGGCCGAGTTCGTCATGGGCGCCGACTGAGAGACGGGTCGAGAGATTGCCACCCGCGACGGCGCGCGCCGCCCGTTCGATCGCGCCGATCCGGCCGAGCAGGGGCCGGGTGATCCGGCGGTGCAGCAGGATGCCGGCAAAGGCGGCGAGCAGGGCGGCGACCACGGCCCCGGCGACCAGCCGGCGCGAGGTTTCCGCCAGGGCATCGCGCCCGCGCGCGACCGCCGCCCGTTCCGCCTCGACCAGGGCGGAAAGGCCCGGGCCGGCCGAAAGGGCGAAGGCGTTCAGGGCGCCGCGCACGGCATCGCCCCGGCGGCCGGCGTCGGCAACCGCGAGGGCCTGGTGCGCGGCCTGGTCCAGGGTGGCGAAATCGGCGCGCAGGCGGGCGGTGGCCCGACCGTCGCGGTTGTCGCCATCGGGAATGGCGTCGAACTCGGCCATGGCCTTTTCGGCCCCGGCCCGCAGGGTGGAGAGCTGGTCGCCGCCGTCGGCTGCGGCATCGGCACCGGCGATCGCGGTCAGGGCATAGTCGGTGAAGCGGCCGGAGACTTCGGCCAGCAGGTCCAGACGGTGCTGCGACAGGGTCAGCCGTTCGAGCGCCGCATCGGAGACGCGGGCGGCGAAGATCACGCCGCCGGCCGCCAGCAGGGTGACCAGCACAGCACCGCCGACGAAGACCAGAAGGCGCGTCCGGATCGAGCCCTTGGCGGCACGCGGCGCCGCCTCGGCCGGGGTGGCGCGTCGCTGCGCCTGGACCCGGATCGGCGCCGTTCCCAGAAGTGGCGAACCCGGCCCGCTTTCTGCCGTGGCGGCCATCGTCCTTCCTCCCATTATGTCCGGCGGCGGGCTTGGCCCTCTTGCCGGCGATCTTGTTTCGATCGGCGCTCAGGATGACGACGGAAGTCGTCCCTCCGCCACTGTACTATCGGATGAATTGGCCGAAAGCGCGAGGCCCGTCGCCGACGGTGACTTCGCCGACGACTTTCAGGCCTTCGGTGTCGATCGCACTCAGGCTGTTCGAAAACCAATTGGCGACATAGACGCGGGCGCCGTCCGCACTGGTGGCGATGCCTTCGGGATAGTCGCCGACCTCGATCTTGGCCACGGGCGCCAGGGTTTCGAGATCGAAGACCGAGACCGTGCCGCCATATTGATTGGTGACGAAGCCCCGGCCGCGCGCCAGGGCGACGGCATAGGGCCGGTCGCCGACCTTGACCGTGCCCACCACCCGGCGGGCGGCGAGATCGACCACCGAGACGTCGTTGGAGCCGACATTGGCGGCATAGGCGCGCCTTCCTTCCGCATCGATGGTGACGCCGAAGGGCCTGGTGCCGACCGGGATCACCGCGAGGCGGGTCAGGCTGGCGGCATCGATCAGGGAAAGGGCGTTGTCGTCCCGGTCGGCGGTCAGCACGAATTTGCCGTCGGGCGTGACCGCGACGCCGGAGGGGGACGTGCCGACCGCGATGCTGGCCGGCGCCGCTTCGCCGTCGGGATCGAGCACCCAGAGACGTTTGGCGTACCAGTCGGCAACATAGAGCGGGCGCCCGGCGGGGGCGACGGCGATGCCGAGCGGCCCGCCGTCGAGCGGGATCCGGCGCAGCACGCGGCGCGCGGCGGTATCGATCACGCTGACGAAACGGCCCTCCGGGCTGGTGACATAGGCCCGCGTGCCATCGGCCGAGACGGTGATGCCGGCGGGTTCCCCCGGCACTTCGATACGGGCGGCGGTAGCCATATGGTCGAGATCGACCACCACGACCTCGCCAGCCGGCTGGTCGGTCACGAAGGCTTCGGCGGCCAGGGCCGGACCCGCCATCAAACCCACCACCAGGGCCACCGCCGCCCGCATGGTCACGAGCCTTTTTCGACCTTGGCCTTCAGGGCGTCGAGCCCGGTCCGGTAGAGTTTGGTGACCGCGGCCACGGCGGCATCGTCGTCGAGTTCGGGCGGCGGATCGTTGTTGGGATAGCCGCGGTAGAACGCACCCTTCCATTCGACCGTCGAGGTCCCGGCGGTATCGCCCGGCATGACCGAGAGGGTGGAGGCATAATTGGTGACCGGCAGGACTTTCACGTCGACCGCGGTGATGCGGTAGGAATAGCTCATCTTTTCGGCCGAATACTTGTAGAGCACTTCGTCGATCGTATTGCCGTCGGCCAGCGTCAGGTGCCGGCTGGGATTGAGGCTGTCGTCCGAATCGCTCACCACCGTGTCGTCGCCCTTGCCTTCGGTCTTGGCGATGCCGGGGTACCAGCTCATGTCCTGGAAATCGCCGATCACGGCCCAGACTTTTTCCGGCGGGGCGGCGATGGTGACCGTTTCGGTCACTTTCTTGCGCACCGGGCCATGGGCTTCGGCGACGAAGGGGGTGAGGGCGATCAGGCCGGCGACGGCCAAGGCTGCTGCTCTTCTCATGGGCGTTCCTGTTTCCCTTGGGTGGCGCCCGCTGGCTTGCGGGTCTCTCGTGAGGGCGGGGGCGGTGGCTCAGGGCGGCGAGGCCAGCAACTCGTCCGAAAGGAAATCGGTGGCGCGGCGCCAGGATTCGTCGTTGTCGCCGCGGAAATTGATCTGGCGGAAGAATATTCGGTGGCCGTCGGCCGCGTCGAAGGCGCCGATCCAGGCCTGGATCAGCATGGTCGAGACTTTCTGGACAGCGCCGGTCAGCACCAGGTCGGCCCCGGCGGCGCGGGCCGCGGCCAGGATGCAGTCGCTGTCGCCGGCGGGACAGGCCGCGGCGGCATCGGAGGTGACCAGGCGGTAGCTGCCGGCGGCGCCGAGGCGGTCGCCCAGGCTGGCATGCGCGGCGGCCAGGCGGCGGTCGTGGTCAGCGCCCTGGTCGCGCGGCTCGCCCGAAGTGTCGAGGAAGCCGAAGGGCATCAGCAGCACGGCACGGGTCGCAGCCCACGCGGGAGGTGGCGACACGGGCAGGGTCGACGCGGGCAGGGCCAGCGCCGCGGCCAGGAGGACGGTGACCAAGCCGGCCGTCTTCGTCATGGTGAGATCCCGCAGGGAAAAATGCCGTCGCCACGCAGGATACAATTGATTCTTCGCCGTCGTCGATCTGTCGTGTTAAAAATAAGAAAATCATAAGAACAGCGTCAATCGACGAGAGACAATCGAGCACAGGATAAAGAAGCAGTATTATTTTGCAGTGCGAAACAACAATTGGCGGTAAAGCTAAGATCAATTTCAGAAAGACAGTGCGAAAAGGGCCTGCCCAGGGGGTGGGGGCGCTGCTATAGTGCGTCAGGTCGACCGATGACGGCCCGAACGATGGAGGAAACACGATGAAGAAGTGGACGAAGCCCCGGATCGCCGAACTCCGCCTCGGCATGGAAATCAACGCCTACGCCTGCGCCGAGCGCTGACGGTTGCGCCGTTGCCGGCCGCCGGCGACGCCTTGAAGACGATGCATATCCTGCTTCTCGGTACGGCGGCCGGCGGTGGTTTCCCTCAGTGGAACTGCCGGACCCCGGGCTCGCGCCGGGCCTGGGCCGAAGATCCGGCCGCACCCCGGCGCACCCAGAGTTCGATCGCCGTCTCGATCGACGGCGAGCGCTGGACCCTGATCAACGCCTCGCCCGATCTCCGCTCCCAGATCCTGGCCAATCGCCAGCTCTGGCCGCGCGAGGGCCTGCGCCATTCGCCGATTGGCGACGTGGTGCTGACCGGGGGCGAGATCGATTTCGTCACCGGCCTGCTCACGCTCCGCGAAGGTCACGCCTTCGATCTCTACGGCACAGCGGTGACCTTGGCGACGCTGGACGCCAATCCGATTTTCGGCGCCTTGCCGCCGGAGCGGGTGCCGCGCCGGGTGATCGAGGCGGGGGTTCCCTTCGCGACCGCAGGCGGGGTTTCGATCACGCCCTTCCTGCTCGCCGGCAAGGTGCCGCTCTATCTCGAGAAGGCGGCGGGCAGCCTCGCGGGGGCGCCCGGGACGACGATCGGGCTCACCATCGAGGGCGGTGGCAAGCGGGTGGTCTTCGTGCCTGGCTGCGCCGAGATCGACGATGCGCTGCGTGGCCTGATCGACGGTGCCGATCTCCTTCTCTTCGACGGCACGCTGTGGCGCGACGACGAGATGGTGACGCTCGGGGTCTCGCCCAAGACCGGGCTCCGCATGGGACATGTCTCGATGTCGGGGCCGGAGGGCACGATGGCGCGCCTGGCCGATCTTTCGGTCGGCCGGCGGGTGTTCATCCATATCAACACGACCAATCCGACGCTGATCGCCGGCACGCCCGAGAGGGCGGCGGCGGAAGCCGCAGGGTGGCATATTCCCGTCGACGGGGAGGAACTGGCACCATGAACGCGATCATGAGCCCGGACGAGCTGGAAGCGGCGCTGCGCGCCGTCGGCGCCGCCCGCTACCACGACAAGCACCCGTTCCACCGCCTGCTCCATGCCGGCAAGCTGAACGAGACCCAGGTGCGCGCCTGGGCGCTCAACCGCTACTATTACCAGGCCAGGATCCCGGCCAAGGACGCCACCCTGCTGGCCCGGCTGGAAGATCCGGCGCTGCGCCGCGCCTGGCGCCAGCGGATCGTCGACCACGACGGCGAGCGCGAAGGCGACGGCGGCATCGAACGCTGGCTGAAGTTGACCGATGCTCTCGGCTTCGAGCGCGACTATGTGATTTCCGGCCGCGGCCTGCTGCCGGCGACCCGTTTCGCGGTCGATGCCTATGTCCGCTTCGTGGGCGAGAAGCCGCTGCTCGACGCCATCGCTTCCTCGCTGACCGAGATGTTCTCGCCCGGCATCATCCGCGACCGCGTCGCCGGCATGTTGGCGGGCTATGACTTCGTCTCGAAGGAGGCGCTGGCCTATTTCGACAAGCGCTTGACCCAGGCCCCGCGCGACGCCGATTTCGCCCTCGACTATGTGAAGCGCGAAGCCCGCCGGCCGGACCAGCAGCAGGCGGCGATCGCGGCGCTGACCTTTAAATGCGACGTGCTCTGGGCCCAGCTCGACGCGCTCTATTTCGCCTATGTCGAGCCCGGCCTGGTGCCGCCGGGAGCCTGGGTGCCGTGACGGCGCCCGTGCCGCGCCTGGCCCCGGGCGTCCGCCTCGCCTTCGACGGCAAGCGCGGGCAATGGCTGTTGCAGGCGCCGGAGCGGGTGGTGGTACTGGACGAGATCGCCCATGCCGTGGTTTCCCGGATCGATGGCAAGCTGTCGCTCGATGCCGTGATCGATGCCCTGGCGGCGGATTACGATGCCGACCGGCGCGAGATCGAGGGCGACGTCAAGGACCTGGTGGCCGATCTCCAGGGCCGTGGGGTGTTGCGATGACGGCACCGCCCCTGGCCCTGCTGGCCGAACTCACCCACCGTTGCCCGCTGCAATGCCCCTATTGCTCGAATCCGGTCGCCCTGGCCGGGGTGGCGGGGGAATTGTCGACGGCGGAATGGTGCCGGGTGATCGGCGAGGCGGCGGAACTCGGCATGTTGCAGGTCCATTTCTCCGGCGGGGAGCCGCTGGTCAGGACCGACCTCGCCGAACTGGTTGCCCATGCACGGGCGGCCGGCCTCTATACCAATCTGATCACCTCGGGCGTGCTGCTGGATGCGGCCAAGCTGGCCGTTCTGGCGGCCGCCGGGCTCGACCATGTCCAGGTCTCGATCCAGGATACCGACCCCGAGAATGCGGACCGGATCAGCGCCTATCCGGGCGGCTTGGCCAAGAAAAGAGCGGCGGCGCGCCTGGTGCACGAGACGGGCTTGGCGCTCACCATCAATGCCGTCGTGCATCGCCAGAACCTGGATCGTCTGGGCGAGATGATCGCCTTCGCCGAAGAGGTGGGGGCAGAGCGGCTGGAGGTCGCCCATGTCCAATATTACGGCTGGGCGTTGAAGAACCGGGACTATCTGATGCCGACCATCGGCCAGCTCGACGCCGCGACGGCGACGGTCGAGGCGGCACGGGCGCGCCTGGGCGGCCGGCTGGTGATCGACTATGTGATTCCGGACTATTACGCGCGGCGGCCCAAGGCCTGCATGGGCGGTTGGGGCCGGCGCTTCGTCAATGTCTCGCCGGTCGGCGCCGTGCTGCCCTGCCACGCGGCGGAGACGGTGCCGGGTCTCGCCTTCGCCAATGTGCGCGAACGCCACCTGGCCGAGATCTGGGCCGCCGATCCGACCTTCGAAGCCTTCCGCGGCACCGATTGGATGCCGGAGACCTGCAAGGCCTGCGACCGGCGCGAGATCGACTGGGGCGGCTGCCGCTGCCAGGCGCTGGCCCTGACCGGCGATGCCGCCGCCATGGACCCGGCCTGCGACCGCTCCCCCCATCATGCCGGGTTGATCGCGCTGGCCGAGACGGCCTCGACCCGCCCGGCCGAGATCGCCGCCTACCGCAACTACCGCAACATCTGAGGCACGTCAGGCGACGAGACGCGCCGCGTGCCAGGCCAGGTGATCGGCCATGAAGGTCGAGATGAAGTGGTAGGAATGGTCGTAGCCGTCCTGCAGCCGCAGCGTCAGCGGGATGCCGGCGGCGGCGCAGGCGGCTTTCAGGCGTTCGGGCTGGAGCTGGTTGGCCAGGAAATTGTCGGCCGTGCCCTGGTCGACCAGCAGCCCGGGCAGGCGGGCGCCGTCCTCGATCAGGGCGACGGCGTCGTGGCGGCGCCATTTGGCCTGGTCGGGGCCGAGATAGGCCGGCAGGGCCTTCTGCCCCCAGGGCACCTGCATGGGCGCCACGATCGGCGCGAAGGCGGAGACCGACTTGAAACGCCCCGGGTTCCGCAGCGCCACGGTGAGGGCACCGTGCCCGCCCATGGAATGGCCGGTGATGCCCTGGCGCGAAGTGTCGACCGGGAAATGGGCGGCGATCACTGCCGGCAGTTCTTCCGTCACATAGGTCCACATGCGGAAATGCGGCGCCCAGGGCGCCTCGGTCGCATCGACATAGAAGCCTGCGCCCTGGCCGAGGTCATAGGCGGGATCGTCCGCCACGCCTTCGCCCCTGGGGCTGGTATCCGGGCAGACCACGATCAGGCCGAGGTCGGCGGCCGCCTTCCGGTATTCGCCCTTGTCCATGACATTGGCATGGGTGCAGGTCAGGCCGGAGAGATAGGTGACGACAGGCCGCGGCCCCGCCGCCGCCTGGGGCGGCACGAAGACGGCGAAAGTCATGGTGCCGCCGGTCGCGGCCGAGGCATGGCGATAGACGCCCTGCACGCCGCCGTGGGCCTTGTGGGTTTCGACGGTTTCGATGGTCATGGGTAATCCCTTACGTGCCCTCCCGCCCCGGTGAGGGCGAGAGGGCCGGGGCGAGGGGGAATGCGGCCTGAGTTCAGAAGGTGACGACGGCGCGGATCGACTTGCCGTGGTGCATCAGGTCGAAGGCTTCGTTGATCTGCTCGAGCGGCATGACATGGGTGATCATCGGATCGATCTCGATCTTCTTGTCCATGTACCAGTCGACGATCTTCGGCACGTCGGTCCGCCCGCGGGCGCCACCGAAGGCGGTACCGCGCCAGACCCGGCCGGTGACGAGCTGGAACGGCCGGGTGGAGATTTCCTGGCCCGCCGCGGCGACGCCGATGATGATGCTCTCGCCCCAGCCCTTGTGGCAGCATTCGAGGGCCTGGCGCATCACCGTCGTGTTGCCGGTGCAGTCGAAGGAATAGTCGGCGCCGCCCTTGGTCAGCTCGACCAGGTGGCTGACGACGTCGCCCGTGATCTTCTTCGGGTTGACGAAATGGGTCATGCCGAAGCGCCGGCCCCATTCTTCCTTGTCGTCGTTGACGTCGACGCCGACGATCATATTGGCGCCGACCATCCGGAGGCCCTGAATCACGTTGAGGCCGATGCCGCCGAGGCCGAAGACCACGGCATTGCAGCCGACCCCCGCCTTGGCCGTGTTGATCACGGCGCCGATCCCGGTGGTGACGCCGCAGCCGATGTAGCAGACCTTGTCGAAGGGCGCGTCGGTGCGGATCTTGGCCAGCGCGATCTCAGGCACCACGGTGTAATTGGCGAAGGTCGAGGTGCCCATGTAATGGTGCAACGACTGGCCCTTGTAAGAGAAGCGCGAGGTGCCATCCGGCATCTGGCCACGGCCCTGGGTGATGCGGATCTTCTGGCACAGGTTGGTCTTGCGGCTGAGGCAATATTCGCACTCGCGGCATTCCGGCGTGTAGAGCGGAATGACATGGTCGCCGGGCTTCAGCGTGGTCACCCCGGGGCCGCATTCGACCACGACACCGGCACCCTCATGGCCCAGAATCGCGGGGAACAGGCCTTCGGGATCGGCACCGGAGAGCGTATAGGCGTCGGTGTGGCAGATGCCGGTCGCCTTGATCTCGACCAGCACCTCGCCCGCCTTCGGGCCTTCGAGCTGAACGGTGACGATTTCCAGCGGTTTGCCGGCCTCGAAGGCCACGGCGGCGCGCACATCCATGGGGGTCGTTCCTTAAGCTGTCCAGATGGTCCTGGTCCTGCCGCGGCCGATCGGGAATCGGTACGGCGGGCAGGTGATACTGCCGAAAAGCACGGCGGGGAAACAGCCTTCGCCGTCTCCCCGCCGCCTCGTTGCTGCGATCAGGCGGCGAGGACGCCGTTCGCCTTGGCGATATGGGTGGCGATCGCGTCCATCAGCCCGGGCGAGAGCGCGTCATAGGGCTCCAGCCCCAGTTCGCGGAGCCGCGCCCGGACGGCACCCATCATCTCCGGCTTGGTGCCCGATTCGATGATCGAGGAAACGAAGGCGGCGAATTCCGGCGGTGCCCAGCCGGCCTGCGGCGACAGTTCGGTATGGATGAAGTCGAGCCCGTAGAAGGGATGCTTGGTGTTCTCGATCCGCCCGAACATATGGACGCCGCAGCCGGTGCAGGCATGGCGCTGAATGACCGCATTGGGATCGACGATCTTCAGCTTGTCGCCGTTCTCGACCACGGTCACCTTGTCCCGCGGCACCACGCCGACCACCGAGAACATCGCGCCCTTGGGCTTCCAGCATTTGGTGCAACCGCAGGCGTGGTTATAGGCGACCTGGGCATCGACCCGCACCTTCACCGGGCGATCGGTGCATTTGCACACCAGCATGCCGCCGGCAAAGCCCGGCAGGGCGGGCTTCAGCCCGTTGTCCACCGCCGGATGAATGGAAAATGCCTGTCCCATCGTCGCTTCCTCCCGCCTTCAGCGATGGCGCCCGTCGATCCGGGCGCCTATTCTTTTCGCGATGCCGCATCGCAATTGCACAAAAATTCTTCCCGTGCGCCCGAATTCTCAAGTTCAGGCACTCACGAATACGCACCCTCTGTCGACCATGACCGAAACGGTACCGCCGTCCACTTCCGATAACTTGTCACCGAACGGGACCGTCACCTTTCGTCAATTGATCATGCCGTGCGGCTCGGCATATGCAAATCTTATATATCGCTTATGCCTATAGCGTTGACTGTTGAACTATTCGCGGAATAATCCGCAGCATGCTCAACCGTCGATCCGCATTGCAGGTCCTGAACGGCGCGGTCGTCGGCCTGGCGGCAGCCGGCGTGCTCGGCCGGGCGGGCGCGGCTTCGGCCCAGGCGGCCCCCCTCGAAGTGACGCTGGGCGCCCTGATGCGGAAGCGTCCGCCGCCGCCCCTCTATGAGATCGATCCGGTTCCGGCGGACGAAGGGGCGGCCGGTGCCGGCCTCGCCATCGTCGACAACAACACGACCGGGCGCTTCACCCAGCAGCATTACACGCTGAACCAGGTGGTGCTGGAGGATGCCCAGGCGGCGCCCGAGGCGGCGGTGAAGCTGGCCGACGGCGGTGCCGGCCTCCTGCTCGTGGATCTCGGCGCGGACGAGTTGCTGGCGGTCACGGATGCCCTGAAGGACCGCGACGTCGTTATCTTCAACGTCTCCGCCGCGGACGACCGGCTGCGCGGGGCGGACTGCCGGGGCAGGCTGTTCCATGTCGCCCCCTCGCGCGCCATGCTGACCGATGCGCTGGCGCAATATTTCGCTGCCAAGCGCTGGTCGAAGCTCTTCCTGATCGTCGGCCCGAAGCCGGCGGATGCGCTCTATGCCGAGGCCATGCGGGCATCGGCGCGCAAGTTCGGCCTGAAGATCGCGGCCGAGAAACCGTGGGACTTCGGCCCCCTGGCCCGGGCGCGCGGCGACAGCGTCACCCAGGCGGATGCCCTAATATTCACCCGCGGCACCGATTACGACATCATGGTGGTGGCCGACGAGGCGGGGGATTTCGGCGATTACATTCCGTTCCACACCTGGGACGCCCGCCTGGTCGCCGGCACGCAAGGGTTGGTCGCCACCTCCTGGCACCGGGCGCAGGATGCCTGGGGTTCCGCCCAGTTGCAGAGCCGCTTCTACAAGGAAGCCAAGCGCTTCATGCGCCCGGTCGATTACCAGGCCTGGGTCGCGGTGCGCGCCGTGGGCGAGGCGGTGACGCGGCTGAAATCGGCCGCCCCGGCCGCCATCGCCGGCTATCTGGTGTCGGATGCCTTCCAGCTCGCCGCCTTCAAGGGCGTGCCGGTCACCTTCCGGCCCTGGGACCGCCAGCTGCGCCAGCCGATCCTGCTGGCGCAGCCCTCGGCCATCGTCGGGGTGGCGCCGCTGCCCGGCTTCCTGCACCAGCGGACGGTGCTCGACACCCTCGGCACCGACCTGCCGGAGACCGCCTGCCACCAGACCTGAGAGAGACGCGCGGAATAACCGCGCCGGACGGGAGGAATCCAACATGTGGCGCAGAACCGCCCCCGCCTTGGTTGTCGTTGCCGTCGCCGCCCTGTGGGCGGGTGAGGCGGGCGCCTATAGCGTCTATGTCTCGAACGAGAAGGGCAATTCGATCACAGTGATCGACAGCGAGATGCTGGCGGTCACCAAGACGGTGCCGGTCGGCCGCCGCCCGCGCGGCATCACCATCAGCCCGGACGGCAAATCCCTCTATATCGCGGCGAGCGACGAGGACGGCGTCGAGGTGATCGACACCGCCACCATGACGGTGGCGCGCACCCTGCAATCCGGCCCCGATCCGGAGCTGTTCATCCTGCATCCCACAGGCAACCCCCTCTATATCGCCAACGAGGACGATGCCCAGGTGACCGTGGTCGACGTCGACAAGAACCAGATCCTGGCCCAGGTTCCGGTCGGCGTCGAACCGGAGGGCATGGGCATCAGCCCGGACGGCAGCATGCTGGTCAATACTTCCGAAACGACCAACATGGCCCATTTCATCGATACCGCGAGCTTCCAGGTGGTCGACAGCGTGCTGGTCGATTCGCGCCCGCGCTTCGCCGAATTCAACAAGGATGGCTCCAAGCTCTGGGTCAGTTCGGAAGTGGGCGGCACGGTCACCGTGATCGACCCCAAGACGCGGGCGATCCTGAAGCGCATCACCTTCGCCATTCCCGGTGTCACGCCCGAGGCGATCCAGCCGGTCGGTGTCCGGGTGACGCGGGACGGCAAGACCGCCTTCGCCGCTTTGGGCCCCGCCAACCGCGTCGCGGTGATCGACGGCGCGACCTTCGAGGTGACCAAATACCTGCTGGTCGGCCAGCGGGTCTGGCAGCTCGCCTTCACGCCGGACGAGAAATATCTCTTCGCCACCAACGGCAATTCCAACGACGTCTCGGTGATCGACGTCGCCGCGATGAAGGTGATCAAGACGATCCCGGTCGGCGAGGCGCCCTGGGGCGTGGTCGTCGCGCCCAAATGACAATGACAAAAGGGGAGGAAACACCATGCGCAGCCTGATCATCGCCGCCGTCCTGCTGGTTGCCGGCCCGGCCCTGGCGGCCGAGAATAGCAACCGGGTCGAGGCCAAGGCGGATGCCGCCAAGGCCTGGAGCCTGATCGGCGATTTCTGCGGTATCAAGGCCTGGCACCCGGCGATCGCCGATTGCGTACTGTCCGAACAGGACGGCGCCAAGATCCGCACAATGACCACCAAGGACGGCGCCAAATTCGTCGAGAAGCTGGTCGCCTGGGACGATGCCGGCCATTCCTATACCTATGAGATCCTGCAAGGCCCGCTGCCGGTCGAACACTACCGCTCGACCTTGAAGGTCGAGGAGGACGACGAGCCGGGCAAGGTCGCCATCACCTGGTCCTCCACCTTCGATCCCAAGGGCGTTTCCGAGACCGACGCCCGTAAGGCGGTGGCGGAGGTCTATCTGGCCGGGCTGCTCTCGCTCAAGAAGACGCTGAACGGCAAATGACCGGGCCGGCGGCCCTGCAGGTGGCCGATGTCGCCCATCGCTTCGGCCGCCAGGAGGCGCTGCGCGGTGTCTCGCTCGAGGTGCCAGCGGGGCGCTTCACGGCGCTGCTCGGCCCGAACGGGGCGGGCAAGACCACGCTGTTTTCGATCGTCACAAGGCTCTACGAGCAGCAGGCGGGCAGGGTCACCGTGTTCGGCCGCGACCTCCAGGCCGCGCCGACGCGGGCGCTGGCCGACATGGGCGTGGTGTTCCAGGCCCGGACCCTGGACCCCGACCTGACCGCGCGCCAGAACCTCGCCTATCACGCCGCCCTGCACGGCCTGGCCGGCCGCGCGGTGCGAGCCCGGATCGACGAGCTGCTGGCGGCGGCGGGGCTCAGCGAGAAGCGGGACGAGAAGGTGCGGAGCCTGTCCGGCGGACAGGCGCGGCGGGTCGAGATCGCCCGGGCGCTGGTCCATGGCCCGCGCCTCCTCCTGCTCGACGAGCCCACGGTGGGCCTCGACCTAGCGGCCAGGGCCGGCATCCTGGCGACGGTGCGCGGCCTGGTGCGCGACCACGGCCTTTCCGTGCTCTGGGCGACCCATATCTTCGAGGAAATCGAGGCGGACGACCTCGTCCATGTCCTGCACCAGGGCCGCATCGTCGCCACCGGCGAGGCCGGCGCCATCGGTGGCGCCGACGGCCTGGCCGCCGCCTTCCGCCGGCTGACCGAGGTCGCGGCATGAGTGCGGTGCCGACCTCCCGCCTCGGTCTCGGCGGCTATCTGGTCTGCCTCTCCGGCATCACGCGGCGCGAGCTGCTCCGCTTCGTCGGCCAGCGGGAGCGTTTTCTGTCGGCCCTGGTCCGGCCCCTGCTCTGGCTCTTCATCTTCGCCGCTGGTTTCCGCAACGTGCTCGGCGTCTCGATCCAGGCGCCTTACGAGACCTATATCCTCTACGAGGTCTATGTCGTGCCCGGGCTCGCGGTGATGATCCAGCTCTTCTACGGCATGCAGTCCTCGCTCTCCATGGTCTACGACCGCGAGGTGGGCTCGATGCGGGTTCTGCTGACCAGCCCGTTTCCGCGCTGGTCGCTGCTGCTTGCCAAGCTGCTGGCCTCGGTCCTGGTCTCGGTCGCCCAAGCCTATGTCTTCCTGGCGATCGCACTCGCCTGGGATGTCGAGGCGGAGCCGATCGGCTATCTCCTGGCCCTGCCGGCCTTCGTGCTGACCGGGCTCATGCTCGGCGCCATCGGGCTCTTCCTGTCGTCCTTCATCCGCCAGCTCGAGAATTTCGCCAGCGTGATGAATTTCGTCATCTTCCCGATGTTCTTCGCCTCCTCCGCCCTCTACCCCCTGTGGCGGCTGCGCGAGGCGAGCGAGACGCTCTATTGGGTCTGCCGCCTCAATCCCTTCAGCCACGGTGTCGAGCTGGTGCGCTTCGCCCTCTACGGCGCCTTCGAGCCGGTGGCGCTGGCCGTGGTGGCCGTCACCACCGTGGTCTTCTTCACCGCTGCCTGCCTCGCCTACGACCCCGGCCGCGGGGTGATGGCCAGGCGCGGCGGACCCAAGGGAGATGCGGCATGAAATCCGTCCTTCTCGTCCCGCTGCTTCTCCTGGCGGTGCCGGCCTGGGCCGACGGGCCGCCCACCGACCCGGAGTGGCCCTGCATCCAGCGGAAGGTCGGCACGATCAGCCCAGGGATGGTCTGGAACGGCCCCGATCTCGCCGCCGCCGGGCCCTGGGACCAGGATTTCAAGGCGGCCGAACTCGCCCAGAAACTGGCGTCGCGCCGGACCCCGATCGAGGAAGTCGACGGGCTGCTCGATGCCTTCGCGGCCGAGGCGGGGGCGGACAAGCAGCAGCGCCTGACCCGGGTCTTCGCCGGCGTGCTCGAACTCGTCAATACCGAGCGGGACCGGGTGATCGCCGGCATCACCCGCTATGCCCGCGGCCAGTCCCGCCTGGCGGCGAAGATCCGCGACGAAAGCGACAAGGTGAGCGACGCCAAGGACGCGCCCAACGCCCCGGTCAGCGACGAGATCCGCCAGCTCGAAGACCAGCTCAAATGGGATACCCGGATCTTCGAGGAGCGGCGGAAGTCGCTCACCTATGTCTGCGAAACGCCGCAGATCCTGGAACGCCGGGCCTTCGAGATCGCCCGGCGCATCCAGGACAAGCTTTAGCCCCTCGCATCCTCCAGGATCATCCGGGCGCCCTGCTCGGCGATCATCGCGGTCGGCGTATTGGTATTGCCCGAGGTGATGGTCGGCATGATCGAAGCATCGACGATGCGAAGCCCGCCCAGGCCGATCAGGCGAAGCCGCTCGTCGACCACGGCCAGGGGATCCTCCGGCCGGCCCATCTTGGCGGTGCCGACGGGATGGAAAATGGTGGTGCCGATGTCGCCCGCGGCCTTGGCCAGGGCGGCCTCGTCGTCGCCGACCGCGGGGCCGGGCAGATATTCGGACGGCGTGAAGCCGGCCAGGGCGGGCTGCGCCATCAGGCGGCGGGTGACGCGGATCGCATCGGCGGCCACCCGCCGGTCGTCTTCCGTGGTCAGGTAGTGGGGCGCGATCACCGGGGCGGCGCCGAGCTCCCGGCTGCGCAGGCGGACTTCGCCCCGTGAGGTCGGGCGCAGGTTGCAGGCGGACACCGTGATCGCCGGGAAGCGGTGCAGGGGATCGCCGAATTTGTCGAGCGAGAGCGGCTGGACGTGGAATTCGATATTCGCCCGCTCGCGCGAGGGGTCCGAGCGGGTGAAGATGCCGAGCTGGCTCGGCGCCATGGTCAGCGGCCCGCGGCGGCGGAACAGATAATCGAGCCCCATGAGGCCGCGGCCGATCAGCGAATGATAGGTCTCGTTCAGCGTGGTGACACCCGAGACCTTGAAGATCGCCCGCTGCTGCAAATGGTCCTGCAAATTGCGGCCGATGCCGGGGCGGTCCAGCACCGGGGCGATGCCGAGAGGGGCGAGCCAGTCGGCCGGGCCGATGCCGGAGCGGTGCAGCACCTGGACCGAGCCGATGGCGCCGGACGACAGCACCACTTCGCGGGCGGCCCGGGCCGTCACCATCTCGGTGCCGCGGCGGAAGCGGACACCGGCGACGCGGCCCTGCTCGACGATCAGGCTGTCGGCCTCGACCTCGGTCAGCAGGCGGAGGTTGGGGCGCTCCAGCACCGGCTTCAGGAAGCCCCGGGCCGAGGACCAGCGCCGGCCACGCTTCTGGTTCACGTGGAAATAGGAAACGCCTTCGTTGTCGCCGGTGTTGAAATCGTCGATCTTGCGCACCCCCATCTGGGCCGCCGCCTCGCGCACCGCGTCCAGCACCGCCCAGGAGACGCGCGGCGCCTCGATGCGCCAGCCGCCGCCGGCGCCATGGTGTTCGCTGGCGCCCAGGAAATGGTCTTCGAGCCGCTTGAAGGCGGGCAGCACGTCGTCGTAGCCCCAGCCGGCGAGGCCCAACTGGCGCCAGTGGTCGTAATCGGCAGCCTGGCCGCGCATCGAGACCATGGCATTGATGGCGGAACAGCCGCCGATCACCTTGCCGCGCGGATAGGCCAGCGAACGGCCGTTCAGCCCAGCCTCGACCTC